>CAITHY010000111.1 GCA_903892315.1 uncultured beta proteobacterium
GATCACCAGGCTATGCAAGATATGTTTGCAGTTCGAGTAGAGAACGGCGAGTTCAATATTGTTGGAAGAGTACCTTCTGATCAGGCAATTGGCCCTGATACATGTACTCGTTTTTAATTAATTAGTAAATTACTCCACATCCACCCTATGCGGGTGTGGAGTTTTTGGCTTGTGAATTTCACTAAGGGATTGGGTTTTCAATGCTTGAGAGCTTGCAATATATTTATGCACCACAGATAGTCAATGGGCTTTCAATTGGCGTTGCTGTGGTCCTCATGGCTTTAGGGTTGACTATTATTTTTGGTTTGCTAGACGTAATTAATATGTCGCATGGCGAATTCTACGCAGCTGGAGCGTTCATTAGCGTGAGTCTGATGGCAATGGGCGTTTCATTCTGGTTATGTCTATTGTTAGTTCCCTTGTTCTTGATTCCAATTGGTTTTGCAATGGAAAGGCTTTTGATTCAAAAAGTATTTCACTATAAAGACCGACATATTTTGACTCTGCTGCTGACTTTTGGTGTTGCGATGGTTTTGGAAGATGGTTACAAGATTATTTGGGGTGCAAATCCAATTAAGCCTAGCGCCCCAATCTCAGGTGCCAGCGAGTTGTTAGGAGTGATGTTCCCAAATTACCGACTATTCCTGATGGGTTTTGGTGCCTTAATTATTTTCTCTGTATGGGCGTTGATTTATAAAACTCAGCTGGGAGCAATTGTGAGGGCTTCAGCATATGACAAGGATATGAGTTCTTCACTAGGAATACCAGTGATGCGAGTTTATGCGCTGACCTTTGCATTCGGCGTTGCTTTGGCTGGCATAGCAGGAGTCTTGCTTGCTCCAATCTATTCCGTTTTCCCCACCATGGGACGAGATTTTATTTTGATGGCTTTTAGTGTTGTCATTGTTGGTGGTCTTGGAAGTATTAAGGGTGCAGTCATTGCCGGAATTTTATTGACGCAATTACAGTCAATATCCTCTTTATTCATTTCGCCGGTTTGGTCAGATCCTCTAGTATTTACGGTAATGGTTTTGGTGTTGATGTTTAGGCCAATGGGTTTGTATGGGGGCATGAAAAATGCATAATCCACAGGCCAAGGCTATCCGACTAATTGAGATACTGTTATTGGTCTCTGCGGTAGCCTTATTTGTCATTGGTAGTATTTTGGGTGATACCTTCTTTCTGAGGTTAGCCACCGAATCATTAATCTTTGGTGGATTAGCAATGTCCGTTGATTTATTGCTTGGCATTGTCGGGCTTCTATCTCTTGGTCAGGCGCTGTATTTTGGATTTGGCGCTTATTTATCCGCCTTAGTTTTAAAAGAAATTTCTCCTTCATTTTTCTTGGCAATAGGCGTTGTAACCTTGTCGTCTATTGTGCTGGGGTGGGTAGCAAGCTTTGTGGCCCTTAGATCAAAGGGCGTCTACTTTGCATTAATTACCTTTGGACTGGCGCAAGTAGCTGCTAAGGTTGTTTACAACACGAGAAGTCTCGGTGCGTCTGACGGCATGATGGGCGTCCCTATTTTGCAAATCTGGACCCCATTTGGCGTTGTGGATGCCGGCCAACCCGGCATATTTTTTGTTATCACCATGCTTACTATCGGTGCACTATATGCAGTCCTAAAATATTTTTTAACGACCCCTATGGGTTCCATTTGGCATGCAATTCGATCCAATGAGGATCGTCTAGCTTATGTTGGGTACAAGTCTAAAGAGCCAAAACAAATAGCATTTATTTTGGCTGCAGTAGTAGCGGCTGTGTCTGGCGCTCTCTATCCGATGCTAAGGGGTTTTGTTTCTCCGGAGCTGATGTTTTTTAGTGTTTCAGGGAATGCTGTTGTAACAGTTGTCTTGGGTGGTGTCGGCACTTTGATTGGACCCATACTGGGCAGCGTTCTGTTAACTTCCTTTAAATCCATTATTGGAACTTGGACGGTTCATCACCATATTGTTATTGGACTTATTTTTGTAGTTGTAGTTGTTTCTGCTCCTAAAGGTATAGCGGGGCTAATGGCTAAATATTTCGGAAAAGCTCACGCTAGCAAAGGAGGGGAATGATGGGTAATAGTGAGAGCATTCTGAAAGCAAGGAGCCTCAGCAAGCGATTTGGCGGCCTCAAAGCGGTCGATGATGTTAGTTTTGAAGTAACTCGTTTAGGCGTTACTTCAATTATTGGTCCAAACGGAGCGGGTAAGAGTACGCTATTTAACTTGCTCAGCGGAACTTTTATGGCCGATTCGGGATTGGTTGAGCTTGACGGTCAAAATCTTACGCGCATGAGTCCTGAGGGACGTCTGTCATCTGGAATGGCTAGATCATTTCAAATTACTAATTTATTTTTCGATCTCACAGTGATTGATAACTTAAGAATTGCAAGTCAGGCACTAGAGCCACATTCCCACTTATTTTTACCTTTGAACAAAAGTGCTATCGCTATTAATAGAGCTAATGAGTTATTGGCAGAATTTGGTTTGCTTGAATATCGTGATCAACTTGCGGGAGCCCTATCCCACGGTCAGCAAAGACGTTTAGAGATTGCGGTGACATTGGCAACTAGGCCCAAACTTTTGTTATTAGATGAGCCAACCCAAGGAATGTCTCAGGGTGATACTCAGGATACCGCTGAGCTTATTAAGCGCCTCGGATCAAAAATTACAGTGCTATTGATTGAGCATGATGTAGATCTTGTAATGGATTTATCTAAAACAGTGATTGTCATGGCTCAAGGTAAAAAATTAGCGGAAGGTATTCCGAGCGAGGTTCGTTCTAATCCACTTGTTCAAACGGCATACTTTGGTGAGGAGTTGGCATGATATTAGGGATGCATGATGTACATGTCAATCTTGGCTTGTCTCATGTTTTACAAGGTGTGAATTTATCCATTCACCCTGGTGAGACTGTGGGCTTATTTGGTAGAAACGGCGTTGGGAAGACGACCATTGTCAAAACTATTGCCGGCTGGCATAGACCTTCTCGGGGAGAAATACTATTCCAAGATCAATCCATTGAAGCTTTATCTCCGAATGAAATTACCCGCTTGGGCGTGGGCTTAGTTCCTGAAGATCGCAGAATATTTCCCGGTTTAAGTGTTGAAGGAAATTTGAAGCTTGGATTAATGCAGGTCCAAGCAAGCGAGCGTAAGGCTGCCGAGCAACGTATACGGATGGTCTTTGAAAGATTTCCACGATTGCGAGAAAGGCGAAATCAATCGGGCACCACTTTATCTGGTGGCGAGCAGCAAATGCTAGCAATGGCTCGTGTGTTGGTAGGAAATCCAAAATTACTATTAATAGATGAGCCTACAGAAGGTCTTGCCCCAATGGTAGTCGCCGATATCTTCCGCTTGATGGAAGAGCTTAAAGCAGAGGGGATATCAATCCTATTAATTGAGCAGAATATTCATAAGGCTATTCATTTGTGCGATAGACATTATGTGGTTGAGCGAGGACAGGTTGTGCTTGAGGGTAACTCCCAAGATTTGGATCAGCGTAAAGAGTTAATTAGGCGCGTTAGTGTTTAAAACAATACGGGAAATATTTATGAAAACTAAAACAGTAGCTTATTTTCTTGCATTAGTAGTTGGAATGTTTGGGTTTACTTCAAGCCAATTATTTGCGCAAGGCTCTGCCTCGTACCCAGAAAAACCGATCACCATCATCGTCCCTTACCCGCCTGGCGGTTTTAACGATACCCTTGGTAGGATTGTTGGGAAAAAATTGAGCGATGCTTGGGGCGTAAATGTAATCATAGAAAATAAGCCGGGTGCAGGCACTACTATTGGTACTAACTTTGTCGCCAGATCTGCGCCAGATGGTTACACAATATTAGTTGCTCAATTCCCATTTGCTGCCAATCCATTTATATACAAGTCGCTTCCGTATGACAGCAGCAAGGCATTTTCACCGGTTGTGCTGGCAGGTAGAGCCCCTATGGTTTTAGTTGTGAATGAAAACTCCAAGATTAAATCGCTTGGTGACTTATTGGCTGCTGCCAAGAAAAGTCCTGGCAAGATCGACTATGGTTCCTCGGGGTCAGGATCTTCGGAGCATTTAGCAATGGCCCTATTTGAGAATATGGCCAATGTTAGCCTCAATCAAATTCCTTATAAGGGAAGCACTCCATTGTTAACGGATTTAGCTGGTGGTCAAGTAGAGGTTGCATTCGATGTATTTCCAATGGTTCGTCCATTTATTCAATCTGGAAAAATTAGGCCTATCGCTATTGCCACGGATATGCGGTCTCCGCTTTTACCTCAGGTTCCAACTATTACTGAGGCTGGATTAAAGGGGTACGAGGTATCTTCATGGCATGGGTTTATGGTTCCCTCAGGTACTCCACCTGTAATTATTGATAAGTTAAATAAGCAGATTAATAGTATCTTGACTCAAGAAGATATTAAAAAGACGTTTAATGAGCAGGGGGTAGTGCCTGATGGTGGAACAGCCAACCAATTTGATGTGTTTATTCGAAAACAAATGGAAATCTGGAAAAAAGTTGTTGC
>CAITHY010000112.1 GCA_903892315.1 uncultured beta proteobacterium
TAGACCAGCGGTATCAATGATGTGAATTGGGACGCCTTCTATATTGACGCTTTCCTTAACGCGATCTCTTGTCGTTCCAGCAATCGGCGTCACGATAGCGATCTCTTCACCGGCCAACCTATTTAAGAGAGAGCTTTTGCCAACGTTCGGCGCTCCAGCTAAGACGAGCTGAATACCATCTCGCAAAATTTTTCCCTGCTTAGCTCCCGCTCGCAAAGTTTGTAACTTTGTTTTTACCGCCAACAAGCGCTTGCGTGCTTGCGCGTTTTCTAAGAATTCAATTTCCTCTTCTGGAAAGTCTAAGGTAGATTCAACCAAGATTCTTAACTGCGTAATCTCCTCAATCAAGGCATTGATGTCGTCAGAGAAAGCACCCTGTAAGGAGCGTGCCGCCCCACGAACAGCGGCCTCACTTTGTGCATCGATTAAATCTGCGATTGCCTCTGCCTGAGCCAAATCAATCTTGTTGTTGAGATAAGCGCGGAGCGTAAACTCTCCCGGATCAGCAATGACCAGCCCTTCGCCTTTTCCAAGCTCAAGGCAGCGTCGCATCACTAACTCAAGGAGCTGTGGGCCGCCATGGCACTGAAGCTCTAAGACATCTTCGCCAGTAAAAGAAGCGGGTGCGGAAAAATAAATAGCAATCAACTGGTCGATGGCTTGGCCATCGAAGTCACGCAAGGTAAGAAGGTTGGCTTGTCTTGGCTTGTGGGTTTTTTGAAAGAGCGCCTTTGTAATGGCCTCTAAATTTTTCCCGCTGATGCGGACCACACCAACCCCGGCCTTACCGGGAGCTGTTGCTACAGCAATGATGGGCAATTGTCTTGTCATCATTGCTGTGCATTTTCCATTGGATCGTTATGCCACTAAAAAATTACTTGGCGTGTTTTTTTCCAAACATCTGATTAATCTGCCATTGCTGTGCGATCGACAGCAAGTTATTAACAACCCAATACAGCACCAAACCGGCAGGGAAGAAAAAGAACATCACTGAAAATACGATCGGCATATACATCATCACCTTTGCCTGAATTGGGTCTGGTGGCGTTGGGTTCAGCTTTGTTTGAACAAACATGGAAACAGCCATCACCAAAGGCAGGATGTAATAAGGGTCAGGAATTGAAAGGTCATGTATCCACAGAATCCAAGGGGCGCCACGCATTTCAACAGAAGACAAGAGCACCCAATATAAGGAGATGAAGACCGGAATCTGAATCACCACTGGCAAGCATCCGCCCAAAGGATTAATTTTTTCCTTGCGATACATTTCCATCATGGCCTGGTTAAGCTTTTGTGGCTCTCCTTTGTATTGCTCTTTCATCGCCATTAAGCGAGGCTGCACCTCTTTCATACGCGCCATCGATTTATAGCTTGCAGCAGACAGCGGGAAGAACACCAACTTAATCAAAATCGTAAGGAGGATGATGGACCAACCCCAATTGCCAACATAGGTATGAATATTTTCAAGCAACCAAAAAATCGGTTTAGCCAAAATAGTGAGATAGCCGTAGTCTTTTAATAACTCA
>CAITHY010000113.1 GCA_903892315.1 uncultured beta proteobacterium
CACCACCCAAAACATCGGTAAGCCAGTGAGCCCCTACAGCGCTGCGTGATAAACCCACTAAAGCGGCAAGCAAAAATAGCGGGATGAGTCGAGTGCGTTTTTCTTTATCGGTAGAAAAATAGAAGGCGCTTGCAATGGCAAATGCAGTTAGTGTATGTCCAGAGGGAAAGGCTTTATAAAGCAAAGCTTCACCAATGCGATAGAAGCTGCCATCGGACAGTACGCTGGCAGGACGTGGCAGATCAAAGAAACCTTTTAAAGCTGTGCTTGCTAGTGCAGCAAGACCACCAGCAAAAATTCCAGCAGTCAGCATTCTTGGTGCAAGCAGCAGCAATGGAAAGGCAAATGCAAACACGCCCCAACCATTACCTAAAAAAGTAAACCAAGCCCAGAACGTATCTGGCAGCAATTGTGTAAAGCCGTTAATCAATAAAAAAGTACTGCTTTGAAATTCACCAAAGTAGACTACGCAAGCAAGCGCTAGCGGAACCAATGGAATGAACCAAGCAAAGCAAGGAATTACTTTTTTGCTCATCCAGCTTAGCGCGCCTTTGCTATATCAGCGTCTTGTAATTGTTTCATGACCTTATCTAGCACCTGTGGAACGGTGATGGCTTGCATACAAACGTTGTCCTGACAGGGGGTTTTGCGGTGATTAGCGGCGCTCACGCAGGGCGAGCAGGCTAAGTTGGCGGTAATTGCAATGGAGTTACCAACTGAGCCATACAGAGCTGGAGTCTCGGGACCAAACAGAACAACTGTTCTTAATGGCGTCACAGCAGAAAAATGACCAGGACCAGAGTCGTTAGTAACCATGACATCCGATAGTGTGTACAAAGGTGGCAGTTCAGCGAAGCTGACCTGTCCAGCAAAGTTCAATGCGTTTTTCACTTTAGCAACAGCCCGCACTTTTTCTACGTACACAAATTCAGCAGGTGAGCCGGTAATCAATATGAGATCGTTTGGATATTGCTGGTGGATGGCTTGAATCAATTCAGAAAAACGCTGTTGTGCCCAACGACGTTGTGGAAGTAGATCGCTTGCATTCGGATTAATGAGGATGACACGATCTTTCCCTGGGGTGTAATTGATGCGTGCCTCTTTAGCCATTTTTTCAATACGCTCGCGCACCTTTTCTAGGGCGCCTGGATTGATGACGGCTTGCTCTAGGCGTACTTCAGAGTCTGGAATCTGAATTTTGCTAAATGGAACTTCAATTTGTTGGGCAAATGCTGCATGAATTAAGGATAAAAAATTCTTAGTAATGTGAATGTGCGGGTTGTAATGGACCTTACGAGTCAGCATGAAACCGCGCCACAAACCTTCACCATGGAAAATGTGATAGCCGACGCGACGACGTGCACCACACATGCCAGTAAGCAGAGCGGTGAAGCGCGAGAATAGCTCCAAATCAATGACGGTATCAATGCGGTGCTTGCGCGCAAGAATTAAAAAGCGCAAGGTATCTTTGATTAATCCGCCCAGACTTGATGAATCAATTGTGAAAATATTTTCTTCCTTAACAGTATTGAGTAAAGTAAGGCTGGCACGATTGCTTTTGAAGATTAAGAAAAATAACTCGGCTCCACGTGCTTTTGCGTTGCGCATTGCTGGGTCAACCAAAATAGCACTTCCCATTTCAGATAATTCTATAAAAAGTAATTTCTTTGGAGCCTCTGGCCCGCGATTGAATATATTTTTTACGCTATCGATTAAAGCAATCAATGGGCTAACGATTGCACAAAGGGGCACGCCGACCCAATGATCAATGGCGCGCATAGTGTTGACGCTGATAGTCATTTTTTTCTTTACAAAATTATTTACGTTTTAGCAAAAAGAAGGCGCCAGGCAATACTGATAAAACAGATATTGCCCCATAGCTAATTGAAGCAAGTACAGTCAATGAGGGATTAACGCCCCATAGCGCCAAAACAGACGATAGGGTAGCTTCACGCAAACCCCAGCCGGAAATGCTGATGGGTAGCATGAGCAATAGACTCAGTGCGGGTAAGCCAATCATGAGACTGGAAATTGGGGCTTCGCCTCCATAGGCTTTCAGACAAAATCCAAAAGCAAGTATCAGGAAGCAATGAATTCCCATTGCATATAAAACCTGTGCCATATTAATGGGCCAAGAAAATGCAAGGTTTATTCCGGGCATTGCTTTGTTCATTTGAAATCGATTTAAAAGCTGTTGTAGCATTTCCCGACTAGTCTTCCATGCCAACACGAATGCAGCTAGAAGCCCCGAAAAAATCATCACTCCTAAAACGGCATAACCTAATTCTTGCCCCCAGCTTGCAAGCGTTGCGCCGCCAATTACTAGGCCAAGGCCACCAAGTATGTTGTTGCCTGCCAACCCTAAGAGGCGATCAACTAAGGTCATGGAAAAACTTAAACGTAGTTTTGGTGTCGAATGCTCGAGATCCACGGAGTGATGCAATTCTTTATCAAGCTCTTTTGTATCGCTAAGACCATTGTTGCTGGTGATATGGGTTGCTGTAATAGCACGATAGCTATCACCACCCAAAGTACTTGGTAAGCCTTGATTAATCAGTCCGCCCGCAAAGTAGAGGGAAAGATAGCTCCTAAAGCTTCCCTTAAAACCAACGCTGCGCATTAAAAATCCCCACCGTAATCCGCCGCAGATAGAGGCGCAGATAATCGTAATTGCAGCTGCAATCAACCACACAGGCTCTAGCCGAATTTGCGAATCCATCAAGGTATGCCAATCAATTCCACTGGTTGCTTTCCATAACAATCCGATGGACAACAGAATACGAATGGTGGGCCAGGCTCGCTTGAGAATGGATTTCCACCCTGATGGGATTTTAGGGTTGGGTTGGGCTTGTGAACTCATAAGCGTAAGGATAATGCCTTGGGCGCCTAAGGTCTTGAATTTGGGGGAATTACTCCGCGCGACCAGGGCCTTGCCAATGACTGCAAAGGCTAAAGTCAAATTTAGATAAAACTCGGCCAAATCGGGTGATTTCTAGGCTATCCAATGGGTCGCAGGCTTGAAAGGCTGATTTATTACCCACTGGTATAGGGTGTGGCATACCAGACCAGTTAATCAGGAGCACATTTGCCCCTGGGGGAAGGTCTCCAAACCAGAGATCAAACTGATCTCGTCTCTGGTCTAAAACAAACACTGGCGTAGGCGAGGCATACCAAGCGGCACGACTACCTAAGGTCCAGTTTTGTACTGCAATGCCATTAGCTTTGGTGACCTTGGTAAGGTCAGCTGCTTTTTGGCCTGCCGCCTTCCAGCCATACAAATCAGCAATCGGATTAGATTGGACTAAGGTCGAACTAATGCCGCCAGATAAAACATATCCAAAGCCGACGCAACACAGAGCCATTTGAACAAAAAATAAAGTACGAATCCAGTAACGATGTTGTGTGGCCCAAGCTTTTGCTAAACCAATACCGGCAAATGGGGCGAGACAGAACCATGCGGGCGAAGTCCAGTGAGGGAGTCCGCCTCCGCCAGAAAGGCTGACAAAGATTGCGAATGGAATTAGAAAGAATCCAAAGAGCGCAAGCAATGAAAGTTTCGTTGCTTGCATGCAATCCTTTAAAAACACAGCAGATCCGAAAATTAAAAGAGGGCCAAACACTAGTATTTGAATGCCGATATAGGCGCCCAGCCTGCGCCAGAGCCATTCTCCGCCGCTGCCATGGGCCAACTGATATTTGAATGAGATCCAATCGTTGACCCAATTCCAATATAGGACGGGAGTGATCAACACCAAGGCGCTTAGTGCAGCAACCCAAAACCCCGCTTTCGTGATCCATGGTTTTCTTGGCGCACTCAAAAATACCAATAACAATGCAAGCGCAGTAAAAGCAGCTGTGTATTTGCTTAAGCCAGATAGACCTAATAAGACACCAGTAATGATCCAATCGCCAATGCTAAATTGGTCTTTACTTAACCAGCGTAAAGCCATCCACATCAGGCCAAGGCTCAATGGCGCCAGCAAAGTATCCGGTAGTAAACCAATTGCCAGAATGTGCAACATTGGTGCAGCGATAACGGTTAGGACTGCCATTAACCCGCATAAGTTTGCTGATGGTAGTGCGCTCGTGAGATAGCCTGCGTTGCGCCCACGAATAAAGTGGTGCACTTCAACGGTGACTTCATAAACTAAGTAACAAGAGAGAATCCATAGCAACTCTGGAATGAGGCGAATGATGCCCTCTGAAGAAGTGAGTGCCACCAAAGGCCACTGAATCCAGCCCACCAAAGGCGGGTGATCAAAATAACTCCAAGCTAAATGTTGGGCATACAGAGCATAGTGGGCTTCATCAACTGAAAACTCTATTGAAAAGCCTGTAGCCAGGTGCACTACCGCGGCAATGAGGATGCAGATAGCAGCCCAGCTGGAAGGTGATTGTTGGCGCATAGGATGATTTTAGACTCACCGAGGGCATTCTTTGGGACAATTGCAACATGCTTAAGCAAGCCTTCTTACTTTTCATCCTTGGCGCACTCGTATTTTTGACCGGATGCGCAGGGCTGGGCGGAGATCCCGTTCAAAACGAGGCAGGGCAGGCATTTAATGCGGATCAATTGCCGGCCCAAGAGGAATTGCCTAAATTCTCCTCTGAGACTGCGCGCGCTGGTATGCCCAATGGTTGGAATTTTTACCGCATTGCACCCTTTAAGAAAAATACGGTTTATCGCCTAGAAAACTATCAGGGCAGAACAGTGTTGAGTGCTAATTCCAAAACATCTGCCTCTGGAGTGGCAGTAAAGTTGCGTCCTCGCCAAACAAATAATTTGTGGCTGCAGTGGGAATGGAAAACAATCAACCCCATCGTTAATGCTGACAATGCTGATGCTTATGCCGATGATGCTCCGCTGCGTATCTTGGTTGCATTTGATGGCAACAAGTCAAAGTTACCCTTAAAAGAAAAAATGACTTTTGAGATGGCCAATCTCATCAGCGGACAAGAAATGCCCTATGCCACACTGATGTATATCTGGTCTGGAAAGTCGCCTGTGGATGCCATCATTCCGAATGCACATACTTCTCGCATCAAAATGATTGTGGTGGATTCTGGTTGGGATAATCTGGATCAATGGCACAAGCATCAGCGTGATTTAGCGGCTGACTATAAGCGTGCCTATGGCGAGAGCCCTGGTCAAGTGATCGGCATTGCCTTGCTCACCGATACAGACAATACCAAATCAGAAACCCGTGCGTATTACGGCGATATTGAACTCATTCGCAAGAATCAAAAATAAATAACCAGTAAGTTGATTAATATGCTGGGCGCCAACGCTTGAGAAGTAGCGCGTTACTGAGAACGCAGAAGCTTGATAACGCCATGGCGCTGCCGGCTAGCATGGGCGATAGATATCCGAATGCGGCCAAGGGAATACCGGTAGCATTAAAGATAAAAGCCCAGAATAAATTTTGCCGAATCTTTTTCCAGGTCCGTTTGGAGATATCAATCGCATTCGCCACCAGAGTAGGGTCGCCTCGCATGAGAGTGATACCAGCGGCTTGCATGGCTACATCAGTTCCAGTGGACATTGCCATACCAACATCTGCAGTTGCTAAAGCGGGCGCATCATTCACACCATCCCCTACCATGGCAACAAGCTGACGCTGACCATCTTTTGATTGCAGTTGCTGAATAATTTCTGCTTTAGTGCTCGGCATAATTTGCGCAAATACTTCGTGAATGCCAATTGTTTTGGCAACGCGATTAGCGGCGGCAATATTGTCACCAGAAAGCATCACTGCACGAATGTGTAAATCATGTAGTGCGGAAATGGCCTCTTTGGCGCTCCTTTTTAACTCATCTCCAAAGGCGATGATAGCAATGGGCGCTGAGGGACTTTCGTTGTTCATTAGTACGGAGACCGTTTGGCCAGCATCAAAACAGGCTTGCGCCTTTGTAAGTATTTCAGAGTGATGGGACTTGTCTTCTAACGACGCAATACTTTGCAGACTCAGGCTGAGGCCTAGGAAAGCGCCAGCGCTTGGCTTGCCACTAATGCCAATGCCAGGAAGGGCTTTGCTGTCAGTCGGGGCAATAGGGTTTAGACCTTGTTGTTGAGCGGCATCTAGCAGCGCTTTTGCAAGAGGGTGTTCGCTACCAAGTTGTAAGCCTGCAGCACTCGTGAGGATGTCATCGACCGCATATGAATCACTAAAAGGAATGATTTTCAGCAATCTCGGTTTGCCAATAGTGAGTGTTCCTGTTTTATCGAAGGCCACCACATTTAAGCGGTGTGCTAGTTCTAAAACTTGAGGATCTTTAATGAGGATTCCAAAGCGTGCTGCAATACCGGTCCCTGCCATGATGGCTGCAGGTGTTGCAAGACCAAGTGCACAGGGGCATGCAATGACGAGAACGGAGACTGCCCGCAATATGGCTACTGATGCGGAGTCTAAATAAAACCAATTCGCCAGTCCGGTAATGAGCGCAATCACAATCACACTAGGAACAAAGATAGCGCTGACTTGATCTACTAATTTTTGTATAGGCGCTTTTTGGGTTTGCGCATCTTCCACTAAGGAAATAATTTTTGAGAGGACACTCTCAATCCCTACTGCCTGGGCCTCAATCACTAATAAGCCTTCACCATTCAGCGAGCCACCGATGACATTTTCACCAATATGTTTTTTGACAGGATTGCTTTCGCCGGTGAGAAGAGACTCATCAACATGGCTATTGCCAAGCAGAATGATGCCATCTACCGGTATACGTTCTCCTGGTAATACTAAGACGCGATCTTTAGGGAATACTTGATCTAGCGGGAGATCACGCAATTGATCTAATGCAGATCCTTCGGTGATGACAATATTGCGATCGATTACTTTGGCATGCTCAGGCCAAAGTTTTTGTAATGCGCGTATCGCTGCACTGGTTTGTTGTTTAGCTCGGGCCTCCAGCCATTTACCAAGCATGACCATGCAGATAATGACGGCCGATCCTTCAAAATAGAGTTCGTGACTTGCATGAGGTGATGCAATCACTTGATACACACTTAATCCGTACGCTGCACTCGTGCCGAGGGCCACCAACAAATCCATATTGCCAACACCTGACATCAGTGATTTGAAGCCTGCTTTATAAAATCGCCAGCCTAAGAAGAATTGCACTGGAGTGGCAAGTAAAAGCTGCCATGTCGACGATAGTGACCAATGAATGCCAAACGGCATGAGGAACATGGGCAAAAAGAGTGGGGCTGAAAGGCCAAAACCTAGAATGACACGACCCAGACCATCAGTCCCCCAGAACAATTTAGACGGGGCTAATTCTGGAATACCGTGGGGCGCGCTAATTTTGGCTTCATAACCCGTTTTTTCTACCAAAGCGATGATGTCATTGATTTTGAGCCCAGAACTGGCATTTATACGAATTTTGGCTTGTTCGGTAGCTAAATTTACGCTGGCAGCTTCTACGCCAGAAATCTTGTCTAAAGCCTTCTCGACCCTGCCAACACACGAGGCACAGGTCATCCCGCCAATATCTAGAGTAAATAGCTCTGAATTACTGTTTTTTTGCGGATCCATATAGAAGATAATCTACTCTATACAAGCCATATTCAAACCAAAAGGGTCTATATGTTGAGTTTAAAAGTATCTGGAATGACCTGTGGAGGCTGCATAAATGCCGTAACTCGGGCAGTTCAAACTCAGGACCCACAAGCTAAGGTTCAGGCGGATTTGGTAAGCCAGACCGTGACTCTTGAAACCACCTTGTCTGCAGCCCAGGCTGGCCAACTCATAACAGATGCCGGCTTTCCAGTTGTTCAATAGCAATTGTTTAGAATGTCGGCAAACCTAACAATACCTGTAGTTTTTGTCCCTAAAGGATCGTGATTTATGTTCTTCAGTAAGCTAATGCCTCACGATGGTAATTTCTTCGAGCTATTTAATGAGCACGCTAACAATATTGTTTCCGCCTCCGAATCTTTTTTAAAGTTCGTTGAGCATTACAGTGATGAAGCATTACGCGCTAAGTACACGCAAGAGGTTGATAAGGCAGAGCATGCTTGTGACGATGTTGTTAAAGAAGTACATCGTCGTTTGCACAAGACATTCATTACCCCTATCGATCGTGATCAAATTTTTTCACTCATCAATACGATGGATGACGTAGCTGATTTATTGCAAAACGGTACTGAAGCAATGCATTTGTATAACGTGAAGCAAATGACGCCAGAGATGTTGCAAATGGCAGAGCTTTGTAATCAATGCTGCATCAGCATGAAGAATGCCGTTGCTACATTAAAAGAAATCTCCGATCCAGAAGTGGCCAAAGCTGCTTTGAAGACTTGCGATGAAATAGATCACTTAGAGTCTGGGGCTGATCGCCTGCTATCTACTGCTATTACTAGGTTATTCCGTGAAGACATTGAAGTGCGTGAGCTGATTAAGTGCCAGCGTATTTATGAGCTACTCGAGGAAGTTACCGATAAATGTGAAGACGTTGCCAACTTAGTTGAAGGCATCGTTCTTGAAAACTCTTAAGGCGAATTAAGTTGCTAGCGACAGAAGTAGCCTTTTGGGTTGTAGCGCTATTAGTAGTGCTAGCTCTTGCATTTGATTTCATGAATGGCTTCCATGATGCCGCCAACTCAATTGCGACCGTAGTCTCTACTGGCGTTTTAAAGCCACAGCAGGCGGTAGTATTCGCCGCCTTCTTCAACTTTCTCGCCATCTTCATTTTTCACCTAAGCGTAGCTGCTACCGTCGGCAAGGGCATTGTTCATCCAGCTGCAGTTGATTTGCATGTAATCTTTGGTGCTTTGGTGGGGGCGATTATTTGGAATGTGCTTACTTGGTTTTACGGTATTCCATCTAGCTCATCTCATGCTTTGATTGGCGGCTTGCTGGGAGCGGCGTTGCCTAAAGCGGGGCTTGCCGGCTTAGTTTGGGCAGGTATTTTCAAAACCGTTGCTTTTATCTTCATCTCCCCTTTGGTCGGATTTCTTTTGGGCTCCTTGATGATGTTGCTGGTGTCATGGGTTTGCCGAAATGTCACGCTCTCTAAAACCGATCGCTGGTTCCGCCGTCTGCAATTGGTTTCCGCTGGCGCATATAGTCTTGGGCACGGCGGCAATGATTCACAAAAAACGATTGGCATTATTTGGCTGCTACTCATCATTACTGGCTATACAGATGCCAGCGCAAGCATGCCGCCGATATGGACCATTGTTTGTTGCTACATTGCAATTGCAATGGGCACAATGTTTGGCGGTTGGCGGATTGTTAAAACCATGGGGCAAAAGTTAACAAAACTCAAACCAGTAGGCGGCTTCTGTGCTGAGACTGGTGGCGCCATCACGTTGTTTGCGGCAACGGCCTTGGGTGTGCCTGTTTCGACTACCCACACAATTACTGGGGCTATTGTTGGTGTTGGTTCGACCCAAAGGGCTAGTGCAGTACGTTGGGGAGTCGCTGGAAACATCGTCTGGGCCTGGATCTTCACTATCCCAGCCACGGCATTGATGTCCATGGCAGTCTATTATCTGAGTTTGCTGATTTTCTAATGCGTTAACTAGAAGGTGGTAAAAGTCACTTTCAGCAAATATTGGCAGCTACGAGTAAGCTAGCCCTAATTAAGAAAATACCAAAAACCTAGACGTGCATTCTAGGTTTATTCATACCAGGAGAATGTAGTGTCGGTTACACCAGAGTTGGTTCAAGCAGCGCTAAAAAACTTAGTTGATCCCAATACAAAGATGGATTTTGTCTCGGCGAAAAGTATTAAAAATCTCCGCGTAGAAGAGGGCGAGATTTCTTTGGATATCGTATTGGGTTATCCCGCTAAAAGTCAGTTTGATTCGATTCGTAAATCGGTAATCAATGCTTTGCGTGAATTATCAGGCGTCAAAAATGTGAGCGTGAATATCTCTAGTCAAATCGTGGCGCATGCGGTACAGCGTGGAGTGAAATTATTACCCGGCGTTAAAAATATCATTGCAGTGGCCAGCGGCAAAGGTGGTGTTGGGAAGTCTACAACGGCTGTAAATTTGGCTTTAGCTTTAGCTGCTGAGGGTGCACAGGTCGGCATTTTGGATGCGGATATTTATGGTCCAAGTCAGCCAATGATGTTGGGTATTACCGGTAGACCGGACTCTATTGAAGAAAATACGATTGAGCCAATGGAAGCTTATGGTTTGCAGGCAAGCTCAATTGGTTTTCTGATTGATGATGATGCCCCCATGGTATGGCGTGGTCCGATGGTGACTTCAGCCCTCGAGCAGTTGCTTCGTCAAACCCGCTGGCGTGATCTGGATTATCTGATTGTGGATATGCCTCCTGGTACGGGGGATATTCAATTAACTTTGGCGCAAAAGGTTCCTGTCACTGGCTCAGTTATTGTTACCACCCCGCAAGATATTGCGCTACTAGATGCCCGTAAAGGCCTCAAGATGTTTGAGAAGGTAGGCGTACCCATCATCGGCATTATTGAGAACATGAGCACTTACGTTTGTACCAAATGCGGACATGAAGAGCATGTCTTCGGTACTGGCGGCGGTGAAAAAATGTGTAAAGAGTACGCAGTGGATTTCTTGGGCTCTTTGCCTCTGAATCTTTCGATTCGTGAGCAGGCTGATGCTGGGCGTCCAACTGTAGTGGCTGACCCAGACGGTGCGATTAGCGCAATCTATAAAGGCATAGCTAGACAGGTCGCCATCCGTGTTGCTACTCTATCTAAGGATATGAGCAGTAAATTTCCGAACATTGTGGTTCAAAACACCTGAGGCTCTGAAAATTTATGCACTTTGCAGTACTAATGCGTAAACAAAATATTGATAATCCGTGGGTCTCGTACCGCTGGGTACCTCAGGAAGTGTTGCCGGATTTTGGGCAATTCAATAGCCAACAAAGTAAATCTATTGTGGGTCAGTTTCTTGGTCGCGATGCCGAAGGCGAATCCTGGTTATTCACAGGGTACGAGCTTGATCTCTTTCCGGACGAGTCTGAGGGTTATTATTTGAATGTCTCTGCTACAAAGCCCTCATGGTTTGTGATGTGGCGCTTAGAAGAGGAGATTGAGCGTTATATCGATGAGCAATCACTGCCCTTGGCAAAATCTGAAGCTTCATTCGCAGTTCCTCATCGCATTTGTGTCAGCTATAACGAAGCCGCTCGCTTGCTTGATGGGGGTGAGTCGGTTGATACGATTTCGATGAGTGAGCAGCATGCGTCATGGTTGCAAGAGTATGTCAATGACAACTATCGGCCGGAACCCAAAAAACGCCATAGGCCCGCCTCATTCAAGGGTGCTGAACGCCCTATGGAGGAATAATGGCCGATGGATTTCTGGGGCGTTGGTCTAAACGTAAGGCTGGTAAAGAAGATGCCTCACCAGAAAAAAAAGTAGAGGTTCCTAAAGAGTTTTCTCAGGATCCACTTGTTGAGGGCCCTAAAGAGCCTGCACCCCCACCTGCTACCCTAGAAGATGTAGCGAAGATTGATCGTTTTGCTCCAGACTTTTCTGCTTTTATGCGGCCAGATGTAGACCCTTCTGTTCAGCAGGCCGCTCTCAAGAAAATGTTTACCGATCCTCACTTCAACATCATGGATGGATTGGATATCTATATTGATGATTACAGCAAGCCAGACCCATTACCGCCTGGCATGCTCGAGAGAATGGTGCAGAGCGATATGCTCAACCTTTTCCGTAAATCGAGTGAAGAGATTTCTCAGGAATCTGAGCAAAGTGTGAGCCAAGCCCCTGATTCTGAGCTTGAAGGCAACACATTGGCATCTCAGCAGCAAACTGATTTAACATCCACACAACAAAAACCTGGAGATCAGTTGGAAGAAGTGCCTAATCAGCTACCAATAGAGTCTGTACAGAAAAAAACCTAAGAAGATAGCGCATGAGTCAAAAATTAGTCTGCAACTGTAATGGCACTATGCCGTTGGATGCAAAAGCTATCGGAGTTCCGATGCACACATCCTTATGCAGGCAGGAGGTTGGCTCTTTTTTAAAGGCCTTAGATGGTTCTGATTCCTTGGTGATAGCTTGTACTCAAGAAGGGGCACTTTTTAGTGAGTTGGCTGACCAGGCTGAAAAGCCACTAGTTGCACCACTACGTTTTGTCAATATTCGTGAAGTAGCTGGTTGGACTCAAGAAGCTAAAACATCCGGACCTAAAATTGCTGCATTGTTGGCTTTAGCGGATATGCCGGAGGCTGAACCCGTCCCTGTTGTGAATTACGAAAGTCAGGGCAGGTTGTTAATTATCGGTGCTGGGTCACAAGCTATTCCTTGGGCTGAAAAATTAAGCCGATCTTTAGATGTTTCTGTTTTATGTACGCACCCAGGTGACTTGCCGTTGAGTCGCAGCTATCCAATCTTTACTGGTGCAGTCACCAAGCTCGATGGTTATCTGGGTAATTTTTCAGTTGATTGGGACTTACAAAATCCGATTGATCCAGAGATGTGCACTCGCTGTGGAGCCTGTGTTGAGGTTTGTCCTGAGGGCGCCATTGATCTCTCCTTTCAGATTGATTTAGGTAAATGTAAATCACATCGTGATTGTGTCACTGCCTGCGCCAGTATTGGTGCCATTTCTTTTGACCGAAAAGAGCGCGAGCGTCATTCTGAATTTGATCTCATTTTAGATTTGCGCGTAGATCCTAAAATGCGCATGAGTCAAACACCCCAGGGATACTTTGCTCCTGGTGTTGATCCCCTAGAGCAGGCGCTAGCAGTCAATCAACTCTCTGAGATGGTGGGGGAGTTTGAGAAGCCTAAATATTTTGTTTATAACGAAAAAATTTGTGCGCATGGTCGTAATGGCAAGGTGGGCTGTAATGCTTGTATTGATGTTTGCTCCACTGGAGCCATTGGTTCAATCTTTAAGAATGGCCAAGGCTCTGTTGAAGTCAATCCAAATCTTTGTATGGGTTGTGGCGCCTGTGCTACCACTTGCCCATCTGGTGCAATACGTTACAACTATCCAAGCGTTGCCCATCAGGGTAAGGAGCTGAAAACAGTAGCGAGTGTCTTTACTGCCGAAGCTAAAAAGATCAACCAAGCAATGGCCCCGAGTTTGCTTTTGCATACCTTAAAAGCGGGAACGCAAATGATTGATGGCTTGGGCAGATCGGCACATATCATGCCAAAACAATTTGAAGGTCTCCCTTCGTTTGTTATTCCTTATGGCATTGAGCATATTGCTTCTACTGGTTTGGACTTGTGGTTGGGCGCGCTTACATATGGTTTTGCTGAAGTGACTTTGTTATTAAGCGGAGAAGAGGATCCTGCGTATCGTGCAGCGCTTAAAGAACAGGCACTTTTGGCAAATAGTATCTTGAATGCATATGGCTTTGATGATCGCATTCATTTGATCTTGGCGAATTCAGCTGAAGATAGGGCGACCTTGTCTAATGCCATGGGTGCTTTGCGTCAGCGCGGATCACTTGGTCCTATTTGCACTCCTGCCAGTATCGGTTTGTCGAATCAGAAACGCGAAACCCTTGAGGCAGCGCTAGAGCATTTACAAAAACAAGCTAAGACACCATTGCCTGAAGCGGGAGTCATGCTTCCAAAGTCTTCCTTAGTAGGTGGCCTGAGCATTAACAAAGATGCTTGCACCTTGTGTATGTCTTGTGTCAGCGGCTGTCCTGAAGGCGCACTTTTGGACAATCCCGATGAACCGATTCTTTCTTTTATTGAGAAGCAGTGCGTTCAGTGCGGCATCTGTGTCCAAACCTGTCCCGAGAAGGCCCTAAACCTTGCGCCTCGTTTGCAAACAGTGGAGCAGCGCAAGCAGCGGACTACCCTGAATGAAACCCAGGCTTTCCATTGCATTAGTTGTGGCAAGCCTTTCGGAACACTCAAGATGGTTGATCTTATGCTTACCAAGCTAGGCGCTCACGGTGCATTTGCTGGCGCCGCAATGGATCGCTTGAAGATGTGTAGTGATTGTCGAGTGGTAGATATGGTGAAAAAAGAAACATGAGCGAAATTGCTAAAGAAGCAGCAAAAGAGAATTTATCAGCCGAAGTAGGGGATGTGGGCTTGCCAGAAGATTTGGCCAGAGCCGATTTGTATGGCTTGATTGCTCGCTTTTTTCAGATGCCGCCCGATCAAGCGCTTTTAGATCAAATTGCCGCCACTGCCGATCAACAAGACGCGGCAGACGAAGCCCCCTTGGCTAAGGTTTGGATGGATGTAGTAGAGGTTGCTAAAAATAATCCTGCTAAGGCTTGGCATGAGGAATTTGATTTGAATTTCATTAGCGTTGGTAAGCCCAATGTTGTTTTGAATGGCTCGTTTTATATGGCCGGCCATTTGAACGAAAAGCCTTTGGTGAATATACGCAAGGCTTTGGAAGGTTTTGGGCTTGAGGCTGCGGAAGAGATGACTGAAACCGAAGACCATATCTCGGCTCTGAGCGAGGTCATGCGCTACCTCATTGCGGGGGATGACGTAGAGATCTCAAACCTTACAAATCAAAGGGTTTTTTTCAATGAGCACATTCGCCCCTGGTATGACGAATTTTGCGATGCCATAGAGGGTATTCCGGAGATGCATCTGTACCACCCAATCGCAGCGCTAACCAGAGAATTTCTAGCAATTGAAGGTCAGGGCTTTGACATGATTTGATGTTGCACCGCAATATGAATATTGTCTTAATAACTAATCGTTACACCAATATGTCAAAAATGCGATTTCCCTTTACACTTGACGCAGATCAAGAATAATTCTAGGGGGGCATGCAATGACTACCAAATCCAAGGTTGCTTTAAGCGAAGAAAACAAGCCATCGCGCCGTAAGTTCTTTATTGGTGCAGGCGCTGCAGTTGGAGCCGTCGCTGTAGTTAGTCAAACTCCAGTTGGCAAGGCTGTTATTCAAGAAATTAGTGGTGCAAAAGCCGTGAAAGATGCGAGTCAAACAATGACCGCTCATATGCGCAAGTACTACGAATCTACTCTGATCTAACCATCTTGGCTTCACTATTGCGTTAACTGTTTCCAAATAATTAAAAAAACTTTCTCAGGGAAATCATATGAGTCTGACTCGTAAATCCAATACCCCACAAAGCAGTCGCTCCACATCGCGTCTCATTGGTAGTTTGTCACGCGGTTTAAAGGCTGCTGTACCAACGATGGATCGCCGCACATTCTTAAAGCGTTCAGGCGTAGGAGTGGGTGCTGGTATCGCTGCTAGTCAATTGAGCTTTGTTCAAAAAGCATCTGCTGAGCAAAGTAAGGCAATGCTAGATGGCAAAGGGAAGATTGAAGTCAAGAGATCCATTTGTACGCACTGTTCCGTAGGCTGCGCAGTAGATGCGACTGTTGAGAATGGCGTGTGGGTTCGTCAAAACCCAGTATTTGATTCCCCAATTAATATGGGTGCCCAC
This sequence comes from uncultured beta proteobacterium, assembly GCA_903892315.1. The sequence continues at coordinate 15,357 of CAITHY010000113.1, forward strand.
TGTGCTAAAGGCGCTGCCTTACGCGAGCACGGACATGGTGATTACCGTTTGCGTTACCCAATGAAGTTGGTTGATGGAAAGTACCAACGTATTTCCTGGGATCAAGCCTTAACTGAAATTACCGCTCAGATGAAGGATATTCGCCAGAAGTATTCTCCGGATGCGATGTTCTTCATCGGCTCCTCAAAGCATAATAATGAACAGTCCTACTTACTCCGTAAGTGGGTCTCTTTCTTTGGCACAAACAATACAGACCATCAAGCTCGTATTTGTCACTCTACAACAGTAGCCGGTGTTGCAAACACCTGGGGCTATGGTGCGATGACCAATAGCTACAACGATATGATGAATGCCAAGGCTGCTTTGTACATTGGCTCAAATGCTGCCGAGGCACATCCGGTCTCAATGTTGATGCTGTTGCATGCAAAAGAGAATGGTTGCAAGGTAGTTGTGGTTGATCCGCGCTACACACGTACTGCTGCCAAGTCAGACCAATACATCCGCATTCGTTCTGGTACTGATATTCCTTTCTTGTTCGGCATGCTATATCACATCTTTAAAAATGGCTGGGAAGATAAGAAGTACATCAACGACCGTGTTTATGGCATGGAAGAGATTCGTAAAGAAGTAATGGAAAAGTGGACTCCTGCTGCGGTTGAGGAGGCTTGTGGTGTGCCTGAGGATCAGGTTTACCAAGCTGCTAAAACCATGGCAATGAATCGTCCTAGTACCGTTGTTTGGTGTATGGGTCAAACCCAACACACGATCGGTAATGCGATTGTGCGTGCTTCCTGCATCTTGCAATTAGCCTTGGGCAACATTGGTAAATCGGGTGGCGGCACTAATATTTTCCGCGGTCACGATAATGTGCAAGGCGCAACTGACGTTGGTCCTAATCCAGACTCATTGCCTGGCTACTATGGCTTGGCTGCTGGCTCATGGAAACACTTCTCAACTGTTTGGGGTGTCGACTACGAGTGGATTAAAGGTCGTTACGCGCCTGACATGATGGAAAAATCAGGCACTACTGTGTCTCGTTGGGTTGATGCTGTTCTCGAGAAGAACGACATGATTGACCAGCAGACTAACGTCAAAGGCTTGTTCTTCTGGGGGCATGCCCCTAACTCGCAAACTCGCGGCCTCGATATGAAGCGTGCGATGGATAAGTTGGATCTCTTGGTGGTGGTAGATCCGTATCCAAGTGCTACCGCTGCAATGGCTGCAATGCCTGCCGCAGAAGGTCAAGCAGTGAATAAAAATCGCAATGTGTATTTATTGCCTGCTGCAACGCAGTTTGAGACCTGTGGATCTGCTACAGCATCGAATCGTTCTTTGCAGTGGCGCGAGAAGGTAATCGACCCATTGTTTGAGTCTGTTCCTGACCACGTGATCATGCAGGCATTTGCTGATCGCTTAGGTTTTGGCGAAGAGTTGTCTAAGAACTACAAAATGCTCAGCTCTAAATTTGCTGGTAAGCAATGGAAAGAGCCGCAGATTGAAGACATCCTGCGTGAGATTAATCGTTCATGCTGGACTATTGGCTATACCGGCCAAACTCCTGAGCGTCTCAAGGCTCATATGAGAATGGTGGCAACTTTTGATCCGAAGACCTTGAAGTCTCGCGGTGCTGTTGATCCGGTTACTGGCTATGACACCACTGGTGACTACTATGGCTTGCCTTGGCCTTGCTACGGTACAGCAGCAATCAAGCATCCGGGCTCACCAAACCTCTATGACACTAGCAAGAGCGTTATGGAGGGCGGTGGTAACTTCCGCGCCAACTTCGGTGTTGAGCGTGAAGGTGTTAGCTTGCTCGCTGCAGATGGATCTCACTCTAAGGGTGCTGCAATTACTACTGGCTACCCAGAGTTTGATCACGTGCTCCTGAAGAAATTAGGTTGGTGGGATCAGTTAACTGACGACGAGAAAAAACTCGCCGAAGGCAAGAACTGGAAGACTGACTTGTCTGGTGGTATCCAGCGCGTTGTCATGAAGAACGGTTGCCATCCATTTGGTAACGCCAAAGCACGTGCAGTAGTATGGAACTTCCCAGATGCTATTCCAACACACCGTGAGGCGCTCTACAGTACAAATGCGCCAATGATGCGCAAGTACCCAACTTCTGCTGATAAGAAGAATTTCTGGCGCTTGCCAACCCTCTACAAGACTGTTCAAGATCAAAATTTGAATCAGAAGTTATATGAGAAGTTCCCAATCATTCTGACCTCAGGTCGTTTGGTTGAGTACGAGGGTGGTGGTGACGAGACCCGTTCTAACCCATGGTTGGCAGAACTCCAACAAGAAAACTTTGTGGAGATTAATCCTCAGGCTGCAGCAGATCGCGGCATTAAGAACTGGGATTATGTTTGGGTGAAGTCGCCAACAGGTGCCAAGATCAAAGTGCGCGCATTGGTTACGGAGCGTGTTGATCAAGGAACCGCATTCGTACCATTCCACTTTGCTGGCTGGTGGCAGGGCGAGAACATTCGCAAGTACTACCCAGAGGGAGCTGCGCCGATAGTTCAGGGTGAGGCGGTTAATACTGCAACTACTTATGGTTATGACATGGTGACGATGATGCAAGAAACGAAAACCACAATGTGTCAAATCGAGAAATTTGCCTAAGTCAAAAAATAAAGTCAGGAGAACACAATGGCAAGAATGAAATTTATTTGCGACACAGAGCGATGCATTGAATGCAACGGTTGTGTCACAGCCTGTAAGAATGAAAACGAAGTGCCTTGGGGCGTTAACCGTCGTCGTGTTGTAACAGTGAATGACGGCATCATTGGCCAAGAAAAGTCTGTCTCAGTTGCTTGCATGCACTGTAGCGATGCTCCTTGTATGGCCGTATGTCCGGTAGATTGCTTCTACCGTACGGATGAGGGTGTTGTACTGCACGATAAAGATATCTGTATCGGTTGCGGTTACTGCTCTTTTGCTTGCCCATTTGGTGCGCCACAGTTCCTCAGTAAGGGCGCCTTCGGCTCCCGTAGCAAAATGGATAAGTGCACATTCTGTAGCGGCGGTCCAGAAGAGAACGGTAGCGTTGCAGAGTTTGAAAAGTATGGTCGCAATCGTTTGGCGGAAGGTAAGTTACCGCTTTGCGCTGAAATGTGCTCCACCAAAGCCTTAATTGGCGGCGATAGTGATGTCATTAGCGGCATCTTTAATAATCGCGTTGCTACCCGTGAGAAGAATGGCAAGTACCCAGGATCTAAAGCCTTTGGTTGGAATACCGCTTACGGTGGGCCAGACGCGCCGGCACCTACACCAACCCCTGCTGCAAAAATTCCAGGAGCTCAATAATGAAAGTGAATTTCAAAACTCTCGGTTTGTGTTTTGCAGCAGTAGCTTTCTTGGGGGCCTGCTCCGAGCCTCCAGAAATTGCTCCTAAAGCTGCTAAACGTCCAGATGTTGCCCCTTATATGGGCGCCAATAATGGGTTTATGACTAAAAATTGGACGCCAGGTAACCAGGGTAGTTGGACCGAGTCGATTGATAAGCGCAATCAAAATCAAAACGAATACAGTCTCGTTAAGTGATCAACTCAATAACAATAAATAAAACGAAAACGTTTAAGGACATGTGTATGAAACGATCATTTTCTAAAGTTCTACGCACTTTGGTAGTGGCTGCTGGTTTGTCACTGACGATGGCAAGTGGAATCAGTTTCGCTGAGCGCGCGCCGATGTTGCCTTTGCCATCTGCTAGCGGGGTTGATATTCCTCCAACATCAGTCCCGGCAAATCCAAGCGCTTTGGCTAATGGAACTCAAGCTCAATCCCAGCCTGCCAATCCATCTATCTTCGTCATGCCTAATAGTGATCCGCAGAATTACGTCAGCATTCCGGATAAGCAGGCTGGTGTTCTGATCCAGAGATCTGGCCAAGCATGGCGTGTAATTCGTAATGGTGTTATCACCGTATATGGTGGTTGGTTATTGGCAATTGCATTCTTCGGAATCGTTGCGGTTTATACCCTCAAGGGTTCTGTCAAGCTACATGAGCCTATGTCTGGCGTCATGATTAAGCGCTTTAGCGGTTTTGACAGGGCCATCCATTGGATAATGGCTTTTAGTTTCCTGGCCTTAGCGTTTACTGGTTTGATGATTTTGTATGGCAAGTATTTTGCAATGCCTTTGATGGGTGGAGCGGCTTATGGCTCATTCCTGTTTGTTTGTAAAAACATCCATAATTTCTCTGGCCCGTTGTTTACGCTGAGTATTGTTATTTTCTTCATTCTCTTTGTTGGAAAAAATATTCCTGAAAAGGGAGACCTTAATTGGCTGTTAACTTTTGGCGGAATGTTTAGCGGTAAACATGTACCAGCCGGCTTTTTTAATATGGGTGAGAAGTTTTGGTTCTGGTTCGGCATGACATTCTTGGGTCTGTTGATTTCAGCTTCAGGATTTGTGCTCGACATGATCGTACCGTTTATGCAGATTGATTACCTGCGCGGCACAATGCAGATTGCCAACATCATTCACAGCAGCGCTGCCATTTTGATGACAACCATGGCTATGGGGCACATCTATATCGGCACCATTGGAATGCAAGGCTCAATCGATGGTATGAAGACTGGCTATGTTGATGCTACTTGGGCCAAAGAGCACCATGAGCTCTGGTATGACAAGTTAAATAAATAAGGACGAGCCATGAAAAAAATCATCGCTTTTACATTCTGTGCGTTTGCCTCTACCGCAGCTTTTGCAACTCTTCCACCCCTATCGCCAGAAGCTCAGGCAGCGGCGGATTTAGCTAAAGCTAAAACTGCTTACGGCGATAAAGTGAGTGCCTATCAGTTATGTCAGGCGCAAAATCGGGTTGCTGATCGTTTTAAAGTGGCTGGGACTGCAGCGCCAGCTGCATGTGTGGCTCCGCCACCATTTGTTCCACCAGTTGCTGCTGCTGCTCCCGCAGCCCCATCAACACCTGCTGCCAAGTAATTAGTCGGCTAGCAACTCTTGCTGTAAGTAGCGTTTAGCTGCTGGTGTTTGAGGATTGCTAAAGAAGGGGCCTACGGGCCCCTTTTCTTTTATTTCCCCTTGGTCAATGAAGATAATGTGCTCAGCCAGTCTTTGTACTTGGGCAAGTTGATGGGATGAAAAAATTACCTCTGCTCCCTGTCGATCAAATTGACGGATCAACTCTTCAACTTGTTCAGTAGTCTTAGGGTCGAGATTAGCAGTCGGCTCATCCAGTAAAACCAAATTGGGTTTTTGAAGAATAGCTCTTCCAAGACAAAGCTTTTGTCTTTCACCTGCGGATAATTTATGCGCTGGGCTGTTGGCTAGCTCGCTTAAACCTACTTGCTCAATCACGCGGTCTATATCAGCATTCTCAATGGATCCATCCGCATCACAAACCATTGCAATATTGGTTTTAGCTGATGCTTTGATCATCGGCGTGTGATGCAAAACCAAAGCCGTTTTTGTTTTAAACGAGTAACTCACCGTTCCGCTATCTGGTTTAACAAGTCCATCTAGAATTTTCAGAAGAGTTGTTTTGCCAGCGCCATTAGGGCCAATACAGGCGGTAATTCTGTCTGCTGGAATGAGGGTGTGCGGGATATTCAGAATGGTTCTGCCATTGCTTTTGACAATGATGTCTTTGAGCTCAATGAATTTTTCAAAATTTTCCATTGCATTAACCATAGCGGTACTCCGCAATTTGGCGAACTGCAAAGGTAAATAAATTGGCCAGCAGAACAATGGTAAGCAAGACGATGCCAAGGGCGAGGGCTAAAGGCAGATCACCTTTACTAGTCTCCAGCGCAATCGCAGTTGTCATGGTTCTGGTGGAATGATCAATATTGCCGCCAACAATCATGACCGCTCCAACCTCAGATATCGCTCTAGCCAAGCCGGCAAGCACGGCAATGGTCAGTGAGAACCGGCAATCCCATATCAACCACTTAAAGCGAGAAAGGGGTGGCAATTTGAGGCTCAGAAAGGAATCGCGGTGTATTTTCCAGGCGTCCTCTAATATTTGACGACTGAGAGCGGCTATCAAAGGCGTTGTGAGTAATGTTTGAGCCACAATCATGCCCTTAACAGTGAATAGCCAGCCCCAGAAGCCAAGAGGCCCTGTACGTGACAGCATCAGGTATACCAAGACGCCAACAATGACTGTAGGGACCCCCATGAGGGTATTTAAGGTCACAATGATGATCTTTTTACCTGCAAAACGTTCTGTTGCTAGCAGGGCTCCTATCGGCAGGCCCAGGAGAGTTCCAATCAGAAGGGCCGTAAGGCTGACCTGCAGGGAGACCCAGATGATCCCCAGTGCGCCACCATCTAGGTGGGCGAGCAAGGAAAAGGCGTCTTGAAAAGCTTTTAACATGCGCCTGATTCTATCAAGGCAATGGCAAAATGACTGTAATGAGATTGATTCCCCTATTTTTGACCTATGGCTGAAGTAGTTTGCCTCTGTAATGAGGTCCTCGACGTGGATTTACGCGAATATTTGGATGCTCACCCAATAGACTCGATTGATGAGTTGCGGGAGCAGGCATCTATTTGCAATAAATGTATGCAGTGTCAAGAATTAGTCGAAGGCGAAATCTACTTGGCGCGCGTTCGACGCCAACGTGCTGCGGGTCAGTTTTAATGAGCACCAATAAAGCGACCCGTTTCACAGTACTGAGTATGAATGTCCACAAGGGGGTATCTCCTTTGTATCGTTACTCCACAATTTACCAGTTGCGTGAAAAAATGCGCAGCCACCATCCAGACCTTCTATTCTTGCAGGAGTTGCAACAGGAACATCGAGGTAGAGTGCGTCGCTTTAGTCAATGGCCGCTAACAGAGTTGACGAACTTCCTTTCGGAAGATTTTTGGCATGATTGGCATTATGGGAAGAACGTAGAGTATCGCGATGGACATCATGGCAATGCCATCTTCTCTAAGCATCCGCAGCAAAAAGGAAATAACTACGATATTTCAGCGTATCGCTTTGAGAGTCGCGGCCTACTTCACAGCGTTACAAGATTGGAGGGGATGGATCAACCTATTCATTGTTTCTGTGTGCATTTGGCGCTTTTTGAGCGGGGCAGGGAGCGGCAGTTAGAAGCCATCATTAGGCATATCCAGGATTTAACTCAAAATGGACCCACGATCGTGGCGGGAGACTTCAATGATTGGCGCAATCGTGTGAGCGCCCCCATGAAGGCTGCTGGCTTTGATGAGGTATTTGAATTGCTGACTGGATCTCCAGCAAAAACATTCCCCAGCGTGAAACCATTGCTTCCGATGGATAGAATTTATGTTCGAGGAATAAAAGTACATTCAGCAGACATTTTGCATGAATGGTTAAAGCTATCAGACCACCTAGGTATTACCGCTGAATTGGAGCTTGAATGAATGATTTATTAGGTTTTTTTATCAATACACAATCTACATTCAATTTGAGAGTGATCTTGTTAATTCACTTCTTATTGGTCACGTATTTTATTGGCGTCATCATTTCTGTAAGAAGACCTGTTGGGGTCGCATTTGCTTGGATTTTTATTGTGATGACTTTCCCGCTAATGGGACTTGCCCTTTACGTACTCATTGGCGAACGTCCTGTGGGGCGAAGTTTGACGCGAAAAATTAAACGCATGAATCTAGAGTATGCGCAAATTACTCAACAGCTATGTCAAGAATTTTCTGGTGAAAGAGCGAAGTTGCCCGTTGAATCAAGGGCTTTAAGCCTTTTAGCTGAATCCAATAACGGTACTCCGGTTGTGGATGGAAATAAAGTAGAACTGCATACAAACTCACTAAAAATTCTGCAGCTCTTCGTTGATGAAATTAATCAGGCAAAAAAGAGTCTGAATCTAGAGTTCTATATCTGGGCTTTAGGTGGTGATGCTGATCGAGTGGGTGAGGCTGTTATTGCTGCTTCAGAGCGCGGTGTGGATTGTCGTGTTCTATTGGATTCCTTGGGTAGCAAGGACTGGTTTAAGTCATCTTGGCCTACCCGATTCCGCAATGCAGGCATTCAAGTAACTGAAGCATTGCCGATTCAGATAGGCCGCTTTCAGTTCCGCCGCGCAGATTTGCGCTTGCATCGAAAAATATTTGTAGTGGATAGCTCCGTTGTATGGACAGGCAGCATGAATATGGTTGACCCCCGTACTTTTAAGCAGGATTCTGGAGTTGGAGAGTGGGTTGATGCCATGGTTCGGATTGAGGGTCCGGTGGCCGCGCAATTCGAATTGACCTTTTCCTTTGACTGGAGCGTTGATAATCCGAAGATCACCCACTTTAATGATCGCTCACCTCCAATAGCACCAAAGGAGGGTGGGGTGATCGCTCAGGAATTTGCTTCAGGGCCGGTATATCGTGACGATATTTTGTATCAGGTAATGCTCTCGGCCATCATTGATGCACGTGAGGAGCTTACTATTACCACTCCTTATTTTGGTCCGGATGATGGCCTGATGCAAGCATTAATGGCTTCCGCAAGACGTGGTGTGAATGTGACCTTGATTTTGCCAAAGCTAAATGACTCCACTCTGGTTGCGTGGAGTAGCAAAAGTTTTTATCAGGATTTATTAGCGTCCGGAGTAAAGATTGCTGAGTTTAAAGGCGGACTCTTGCACACTAAAAGTTTGTTGATTGATAAGCGCATTGCAATCTTTGGCTCGGTGAATTTTGATCAACGCAGTTTACGATTGAACTTTGAAATTAGCTTGATTGTGTATAACGATGACTTCTGCGCCAATCTTGAGGCGCTGATTCAGTCGTACTTAGCGCAATCAGATTTCGTTGATGCTAAGGCCTGGGCAAGGCGCCCGCGCTGGCATCGTTATCTTGAAAATGCTGCGCACCTTACATCGCCATTGCTTTAAATCGCGCCACTCGTCCTCATGCTGGCAATATCAGACTCTGCCAACCCCAATTCTTTCAGGATGGAGTCGGTGTGATCACCAACCGCAGGGATGGGATCCATGCGATAGTCGTAGCTACTATTTAAGCCTGGGGGGAGTAGGGCGGCAATGGCGCCGTTGGGGGTATCTACTTCGGTCCAGCGATTGCGTGCTTTAAGCTGCTCATGCTTCCAAAGACCTTCCATATCATTAAGATGGGCATTTGCAATTTGTGCTTTTTCTAGTCGAGCGATGAGTTGTTCCGAAGTAAGCTTGCTAAAACAGGCGTCAATGATCTGCAATAGTTCAGCTCGCCTCTCATTGCGCTTGAAGTTACGATCAAAGCGTTCATCTTGTGCAAGCGCAGGATTTTCTAAAACGGTTTCGCAAAATTGCACCCACTCCCGCTCGTTTTGTAACCCCAACATGACAGTCTTGCCATCGCCTGCTTTAAAGGGGCCGTATGGATAGATAGTGGCGTGAGAGGCACCATTTCTTGGGGGTGGTTCTGCACCTTTATAAGCGTAATACAGAGGAAAGCTCATCCATTCACTAAGCGATTCCAGCATGGATATATCAATAACCGAGCCTTTACCTGTTTTTCCTCGCTGCAATAGAGCCGCTAAGATATTGGTGTAGGCATACATACCTGCCGAGATATCAGCGATAGAGTTGCCGGCTTTACTGGGTGTTTCGGGAGTTCCGGTAACCGATAAGAATCCTGCTTCACTTTGAATAAGTAAGTCGTAGGCTTTTTTATCGCGATAAGGGCCATTATTGCCGTAGCCAGAGATATCACACAGAATCAGTTTTGGATTGTCTTTCTGCAAAATCTCCGCTGTGAGTCCCATGCGAGCAGCTGCTCCGGGTGCGAGGTTTTGTACTAAGACATCTGCCGTCTTTAGTAATGTCTTGAGTGCTGCAATTGCTGATGGCTGCTTAAGATCTAAGGTCAAACTTTCCTTAGAGCGATTGACCCAAACAAAGTGAGAGCAAAGTCCATCCACTTGGGTGTCATAGCCTCTTGCAAAGTCACCGCCACCTGGCCTTTCAACCTTGATGACTCGCGCACCTAAGTCTGCCAATTGGCGCGTGCAAAAAGGGGCTGCAATAGCATGCTCTAAAGATACAACGGTAATGCCATCTAACGGACGAATGCTCATAAAAAGTCTTCTTAGAAAGATCTTGGCAGGCCAAGAACATGTTCAGCAATATAGGAGTAAATTAAATTCGTTGAAATAGGTGCGACTTGATAAAGGCGAGTTTCTCTAAACTTGCGCTCAACATCATATTCATTGGCAAAACCGAACCCACCGTGAGTTTGCAAGCAGACGTTTGCCGCTTCCCAAGATGCTTTGGCAGCAAGATATTTAGCCATATTGGCTTCAGGACCACAGGGTTGTTGATTGTCAAATAACTCACAAGCTTTAAAGCGCATGAGATTGGCGGCTTCAGTTTCGATATAGCTATCGGCAATCGGAAATTGAATCCCTTGATTTTTTCCAATTGGGCGATCAAAAACGACTCGGTCATTGGCGTAGTGACGGGCACGATCAATAAACCAGTAGGCATCACCAATACATTCAGCAGCTATCAATACACGTTCTGCATTTAAGCCATCCAAGATGTATTTAAATCCTTGACCTTCAGCGCCAATCAGGTTCTCTGCAGGGATTTCTAGGTTGTCAAAGAATACTTCGTTGGTTTCATGGTTCACCATATTGGCGATAGGTCGTACTTCCATTCCCTTGCCAATAGCATCTGCAAGGTTCACGATAAAGATCGACATACCTTCTGACTTACGTTGCACCTCGCTGAGTGGGGTAGTGCGAGCCAGTAAGATCATTAAGTCAGAATGCTGAATTCTGGAGATCCATACCTTTTGACCATTCACCACATACTTATCCCCTTTTTTTACTGCAGTCGTTTTCAGTTTGGTGGTATCAGTACCAGTGCTTGGTTCGGTAACAGCCATACTTTGAAGACGCAGTTCACCAGATGCAATTTTTGGCAGATACATTTTTTTCTGCGCGTCTGAGCCATGGCGCAATAGGGTTCCCATGTTGTACATCTGTCCGTGACATGAACCTGAGTTACCCCCAGAAAAGTTAATCTCTTCCATGATCACAGAGGCTTCAGCCAGTCCCAAACCAGAGCCACCATATTCCTCTGGAATTAATGCAGCCAACCAACCAGCCTTAGTCATCGCATCTACAAAAGCCTCTGGATAAGCGCGTTCGTGATCAATCTTTTGCCAATAGGCAGAATCAAAGGATCCGCAGAGGTCACGCAATGCTTCGCGCATTTCTTGGTACTGATCTGCCTTAGGGATGGGGTGATTCATGAAGATCTCAATTTATTGGTTTTATGGTGTATTTACCGTTTCAGGCATTAGTTTAAGCAAGATTTGAAATTCTTGGAGAATCGGTAAAACAAGGCAAAATAGACCGATTGGGGTTAATCAATCCCTAGCAGGCATTACATAAGGGGTATGCGTTTCATGGAGCACGCACTGACACATTTTTTTAGCTGGTTTGGGATGCCTTCTGTTGGCTTACCTGCAGTGTTTATCAGCGCTTTTGTTTCGGCAACTTTATTGCCTGTTGGTTCGGAGCCCATTCTGTTTGGTTACACCGCCTTGAATCCAGATTTATATTGGGTTGCAATTTTGGTGGCCGCTGTTGGAAATACTTTGGGGGGTATGTTCGACTGGTGGCTTGGTCTCATTGCCCGTAGAAGTATGAAATCTGTTGGAGAGCCAAAAAATGAACGCCTCAAAGATTGGTTAGAGGCTTGGGGTCCAAAAATTCTGTTGCTTTCATGGCTGCCTGGGTTTGGTGATCCCCTATGCCTTGCCGCTGGATGGTTGAAACTTGCTTGGCAACCTTGCTTAATTTATATGTTCATTGGCAAGTTGCTGCGCTATTTGACCCTAACCTGGTTGCTGACTTTGGTACCAGATAGCTTTTGGCACCAGCTAGGTCGCTGGCTACATCTGATCTAAACGGCGCAATACTTCTGCTGAACCTCATCATTGTTCAAGAGATTTTGAGCGGTGTCATGAAAAACAATCTCGCCTTGATCAAGAATATAGGCGCGATCAGAAATTTTTAAAGCTTGCTGGACGTTTTGCTCCACCAGCAGAATAGTTAGACCTTCTTGCTTCAGTTTCGCAAAGAGTTCAAACATTTCTTCAACCAAGACCGGCATGATGCCTTCTGAAGGTTCGTCAAGCAGAATAACTTTGGGTTTGCCAATCATTGCTCTAGCAATGGCAAGCATTTGCTGTTCGCCGCCGGACATCGAAGTGCCGTCCTGATGTAAACGCTCTTTGAGCCTAGGGAAAGTTTCAGCGATTTCATCCACAAGTACAGCCATATCACCAGAATTCTTCTTGGCAATCACTCCAAGCTCCAAGTTTTCTTTGACAGTCAGCCCAGGAACAATGCGGCGATCCTCTGGAACATATGCCAGACCTAGATGAAAGCGTTCATGAGCAGGTAAATCTAAAAATGAAGTGCCATCAATGGATGCTTTACCTTGACGTTTGGATAGCAGCCCCATCAGAGAGCGTAGGGTGGTGGTTTTACCGGCACCATTGCGACCCATCAAAGTCACGATCTCTCCTTTATTTACTTCAAGTGAGACACCTTGCAATACGTGACTGCGGTCATACCAAGCGTTTAAGTTTTCTACACGCAACATAGTTTGCTTTCTGTTTAACCTTGGCCTAGGTACACACGACGTACCTCAGCATTATTCTGGATTTCTTCTGGAGTGCCTTCTGCCAAGAACTCACCATGGTGCAGAACGATAATGCGTTTGCAAAGACCCATAATGAGTTTCATCTTATGCTCAACCAAAATCACTGTTCGCTCGCTAGCGAGTGTGCGAATCAATTCCATCATTACTAATGTTTCTTCTGGCGACATTCCGGCAGTAGGCTCATCAAGCAACAGGAGGCTAGGGTTGCAGGCTAATGCCATCGCAATTTCAAGGGCGCGCTGTTGACCATGCGCTAAGTCACCCGTTCTCTTATTGCGTAAGTGCTCTAAATTGACTCGATGTAGTAATTCATCGGCGATCTCAATTGGCTTTGGATAACTTTGAGCATTACGGAAAAAGTTGTAACGCGCCGTTTCCATCTGTGCAGCCACTCGGACATTCTCATGAACGCTCAGTTGCTTAAAGACATTGGTAATCTGAAAGCTTTTAGAAATACCAATACGAGCAAATTCATGCTGCTGCATACCGGTAATATCTTTGCCATTAAAGAGAATTTGGCCACTGGATGGTGGGAATGCGCCACTTAAGACATTAAAGAATGTACTTTTGCCAGCGCCATTAGGGCCAATGATTGCTGTAAGCGTTCCAGGCATAAAGCTGGTGGATACATCTTGCAATGCCTTGAACTTGCCAAAGCTTTTGCCGACATGACGCGCTTCAAGAATAGGGGTTGTATTTGCGCTACTCATTATTTCGAATCCTGATTGATTTGTAGCTTGCTCAGAATAGTTCCCCAGATACCTTTAGGGAAGAACAGCACAAAGAACATGAACACTAAACCAACGACAGCCATCCAATGTTTGGTGAAGGTGGTTACGACATCCTCCAGATAGAGCATGACTGCTGCACCGATGAATGGGCCAAAGAAGGTGCCCATTCCACCGAGAATGCTCATCATGACTGCCTGACCAGACTGTAGATAGTGCAGAGAATCGATTGGTACGATTGAGAGGTGGAGCGCGCGCAATGAGCCGGCTAAGCCACAAATTGCCGCTGACAATACGAAGACCAATAGTTTGGTACGGGCCACATCAAATCCACATGCTGCTGCGCGCTTCTCATTCTCACGGATTGCTTCCATCACAGCGCCTAGGGGCGAGCTCAAGATGCGGGAAATAAGCCAAATAGCAATCACTACAAAGAAAAGAATAATGTAGTACTTTATTAATGGATTTAAGAAATCAACTGGGATGCCCAGAATATTGAATTCATTTACGCGGACGCCGCGTAAGCCATTCTCGCCACCAGTAAGGCTTTCTGCCTTGTAAAAGATGTAATAGACAATTTGACCAAGCGCTAAGGTCACCATGGAGAAGTAGATGCCGCGAGTACGAATGGCAAGGTAACCCATAATGAGGCCTCCAATAGCAGCACCAATAATGCCAACCAAAATAGCGGCACCCCAAGGCACTCCATAGTGAACAATCGCAATGCCAGTGAGGTAGCTACCAATGCCTAAGAAGGCTGCGTGACCAAAAGATAGTAGACCCATGTAGCCAAACAGCAAGTTAAAGCCCATGGCAAATAAACCAAAAATCAAAATATTGATCGCCAATGCTTCATACGGCATGATGAATGGGAAGACTGCTAAGAACAGCGTACTGGCTAGTACACGATGACGTGCAATGAGTTGGAAAAATGAATTCATAAATATTCGGAGCCTTAGCCCATCGCTCCTGCTTTACCAAATAAACCTTGTGGACGAATTAACAGCACTACAGCCATCAATACAAAGATAGAGAGTTCAGCTAAGTCGGGGAAGAAGAGGGAGGTCATGCTGTAAACCACGCCTACCAATAAGCCCGCAACGACTGCGCCTACGGGTGAGCCCATGCCACCAACAACAGTTACCACAAAAGATTCCGCCAAAATCGGAATGCCCATTTCTGGATTGACTGAGCGTGTTGGTGAGGCGAGGATTCCGGAAAGGCCAGCAATTGCGCAGCCCAATCCAAAAACCAAAAGCCAAACCTTAGCAATATCAACACCTAAGACCTTGACGATTTCTTGATCAGCGGCACCGGCTTTAATAATGAGGCCGTAGCGGGTTTTTTGTATAAAGAACCAAACACCCAAAATAACGACTGCAGTTGCAGCAATTAAGAAGAGGCGGTATTTGGGGAAATAACCAATGCCTACATTCACAGTTCCGCCAAGACCCTCTGGGGTAATTGAAGGTAAGCCTTCGATACCAAAGGTAACACGCATCACTTCAATCAGAACGTATGAAAGTCCGAAGGTCAGTAGCAAGGGGTAATCAAGGCCTCGTCCATAGAGTGGTCTGACCAAAAAGCGCTCAGTGACAAGACCTATAGCGCCCGTAAGTAACGGGGTTAGCACTAGGCTGAACCAAAAGCTTCCGGTGATACTCAAGAAGTACACGCCCAGAAAAGCGCCCACCATAAAGAAGGCGCCATGCGCAAAGTTCACCACGTTCAGCATGCCAAAAATAAGGCATAGGCCAAGGGCTAAAAGTGCATAAATGCTTCCCAAGGCGATGCCTGTAAGTAGCTGCATGCAGAGAAGTTCAAATGTAAGACCGGTCATAAATATACTCAGAAAAAACTCCCCTTTACCTGATGGTGCGGGGGAGTGGATCAGGGTGAATGGGTCATCCACCCTGAAATTTTTGGATTAGGCTTTGTGACCCAGCTCTGCGCAAGAGCGCATATTTTTCTCAGTAGTAGGCTCAATCGTCAGAATATTAAAGACGTCATACTTATCCTTCATATTCTTGGATTTGGACTCTACGATGATGACGGTTTGTACGGCCTGATGATCGCACTTACGATAGTACTCAGGACCTTTGTACCAGTCGTACTTCAGGTTCTCCATCGCAGAAACTACTTTCAAGGTTTCAGTGGACTTGGCTATCTTAATAGAGGCCAATACACTCTTAACGCCCGCATAACCTAATGCGCCGTAGTCAGATGGAACGGAACCGTTGTACATTTTGCGGAATGCATCATTAAATGTTTTTGCAGTAGGGATACGATCCTCTAGACCCCAGTAATAGGATGTGCCGCCGATAATGCCTTCGAAAGCTTCGGGGCCGCCTGCAAGCCGTGAGGTATAGAGGAGTACCGGTGTAACAATCTTCATGCTGGACTTCAGTCCAAAGTCAGTACATTGTTTTGCTGCATTGACTAAGTCGCGACCAAAGTTACAGAGCACCAAAATATCTGGGTTCAAAGCTTTGATGCGCGGCAAGAAAGCGGAGTAGTCAGAAGCGCCTAGTGGATGACGAATATCGGCCAAGGTAGTAGCACCCATTTCTTTACCAGCACGCTCAAATGCACGCACCATTTCATGGCCATAGGCATAGTCGGCTGTTAAGAACACAATTTTTTTGCCAAAACGTGGGATGGAGTAACGCGCTACAGCACCAGCAGTCATGGTTGGGTTCAGTGCTTCGTGGAATGTGTAGACGCTCCAGTCTTTTGCTTCGTTAATCGCATCAGATTGGCTGATGGAGTTAAAGAGCACTTTACGTTCTTTGCAAACAGCATTGATTGAGAGTTGCGTTGCTGCAGAAAGTGAGCCAACTATAAAGTTCACCTTGTCTTTTTCAATTAACTCTAATGTGCGTGTTGCTGCTTCACCAGGATTGAGTTTGTCATCACGCACTAAGAGTTCTGCTTTGCGTCCATTAAAGCCGCCTGCATCGTTAAATTCTTTGATGGCTAATTCAGCGGCCTTCACCTGGTCCTGAGCTTCTGCTGAGAAGGGGCCTGTCAACGGGGTCGGAAAGCCGATCTTAATGGTATCGGCTTGGGCATTGGCTACATTTAACCAAAGTGGGGTGCTTGCTGCTGCAGCTCCACCAATCAACATCTTGCGTCTTGTTTGATTCGTTACTTTTTGTTTCATGGTTGTCTCCTCCATATAAAACTTTGTTAAATAAGAATACTTTTTATTTTTTTAAATCTTAACTGAATGCACTTTCTAATGTGCAGATTCAGGCACTGCTTTCCCTTGAGCTAATAGAGCGCTGATATCAATCGCGGTTTCCGCCATGACAGTATCTGCATTTCTTTTCAGCTTCTCGTTATCCCTATTCCCCTTGCTACCTTGGGACTGCATATAGCGCCCCAAATACTGGGCTCTAGCCACCACTTGTTGACCGAGCTTTAAGCGCTCTTCGCTATATGCATTGAGCGCTGTTGGAGTAGCGCCATGCGTGGCAATATGCTTTGCAATCACGATAGCTTCATCGCCAGCCTTAGTGACACCCATTCCGACGTGTGGCCTACCAACAAAAGCAGCATCACCCATCAGTGCAATTCTGCCAAAGACAATTTGCTCAGAGCGAACGTCATAAATAGCCTGTAAAAATGGGGCAGCTGTTTTTTCTAATATTTCTGCGTATTGCGGCGCCAAAATCTCCTGTGCGACTTTGCGCATGTGGGCGATATGCTTCCAAGATACTTTGAGCGGCGGGATGCCGGTGGGGTAGTGATGACCATCATCATCTGTGAGAAGACTTACCAACTCTTTATGTTCTGATGCTGGGCGATACCAAACAAAGTTATAGCGACGCTTTCCTGGGCGAGTGTCATTGCCAGAGCCAGCAACTGGGTAACCCAGCATTTGTTCGCCATTGGGTAAACAAAAGCCAAAGTGATTAAATAAAGTATCCAAGGTGCGATTGGATAAACAGGCTTCATCGCACACGCCACGCCAAGCTATGTAACCAGCGTATTCAGGTTGAATCTGCGGCGCAATTTGCGCGCGCACTGCAGAGCGTATGCCATCGGATGCAATCAGCAGCTCAGCGCCATATTGAGTGCCATCTTCACAAAACACCTGTACGGAGTTCTCATCTTGTGAAACCGACTTCACTGTCTTGCCTTGCAGGTAGCGTTCGCTTGGAAAGCTTTCCTTGAGCATGTGATATAGACGACTCCAGGAGGTGAGCACTTGAGGCAACTCCATTTCACCTAAGCTTTGACCATCGGCACCCAAAGTAACGCGTTTTGTCACGGGTACGCCTAGCGTTTCATCAACGGTGACTCCAGCGGCACGTAGTGCTTCCGCTAGAGCATCATGGGTCACAATGCCGGCACCACGGCCGTCCAAAGATCCAACGGTCTTTTCTAGCAAGGTAACATCATGCCCTTGGCGCAGCAAAATATTTGCTACAAATAAACCACCAAGAGATCCGCCAACAACTAGAATTTTTGCCATCAATAACCCCTATGCAGCTTTCGCATCTAGAGTAGCTTTTTCCGTTGCTGGATAGTTCAATTCAATGACAATACCATTTGGATCATCGAGAAATATTTGATGGAGCCCAATTACTGGTACGGTGCGCTCGCGATAGGGAATGTTTAATTTCTTGAGGAGCGTAATTTTTTCTTCTAGCCCAGTTGCAAAAAAGGCAATGTGGTCAACTGCGCCAGATCCATACAGCGTGCTAGGGTCGCGCTCACCTAAATATTTTTTCAGTCCGTTAGGATCATTCTTGTCAATGGCAATGAGGTGTAAGACCGCATTAGCCCAGCTACTCTCATCACCGTTGTAGAGCCAGACGCCTGGAAATGGAAACTCTGGTCTAGGGCCGACTGTAAGGCCAAGTAATTTGCTGTAGAAGTCAGTGGTTTTTTCAATCTCGAGACTGCGGATAGAGAAGTGATTCAGGCTTAAGTTAGACATGGTGACCTTTTCAATTAAGCAAATAGTGATTTAGCGGAATGGAGGTAAGACTGCACTCGGTCGCGAATGATTTCTTGTTCTGTATTGGGGCTTTCGGCCGCATAGATGGCTTGCCCATAGATCCAGCGCCTCATGCCAATATAGAAGACGCCACCGTGTAATCCCATCAGGAATTCAAGCTCACGCTGCGTGGGCTTTGATGTATCAGGCCTGCCACAATACTTGCGAGTTTCACGAATGAGTCTTGGTAATAAGCGCGTACGCAAGAGCTCGAAGAAGCGATCGCTGATGGAGTGATCACTTAAGCCAGAGAAAATCAAAATGCGTACAAAGTCATAAGTTAAGACTGTGTTGGAGTAGTCCAAATAGAACGCATTAAATTTTTCTTCAGGAGTGAGGGACTCATCATCGAGCAGTTCTTCCCACTCTGGCTTCCAGCGAGACTCAAAAACTTCTTTATAAACTTCCTGAATCAGTGCATCTTTGGTTGGGAAGTAGTGATAGAGCAGGGTATGGGTGATACCCAATTCTTTAGATAAATTTCTCAATTGGCCATCAATGCCATTTCTAGCAAAGAATTGAATAGCGCTATCTAATATTTGGCGTTTACGCTCGGCCGTACCCATTCTTTTTCGGGTAGGCGCCATGGAGCCTTCTGAAATTTCGGCGGTATTTGAGCTGGTAACGCTATCTTCAGTAAAACGCATGGGTTCTCAGGGTTTATCCGAATTTGGACTTATTGACCAAAAGTTAAATAATGGTACATTGTTGAACAATTGGTAGATAAGACTCTATTCGTACAAACCCCAAGGAGATCAAATGGAATTAAATGGCGAGCAACTCATATCCGC
>CAITHY010000114.1 GCA_903892315.1 uncultured beta proteobacterium
CCTTGGGCCGGTAGCTTTTAGGCCAATATCGCGTAAATCTTCAGGGCTAGGGTTTTGGGTCATATTTATGGCATTGGGAGCTAAAATCAATGTCTTAATGATACGGCCAGCCATGCAAAATTGCCTTGAACTTTTTATCCGCTTTTTGAACCCGTTTTTGAAGGGCGTGTATTCCCCTGCTCGATTGGGGCTGGTGTCTTTGGCTTTACTGGGATTGATGGGGGTGGTTGGGTGTACTTCTGCTGTTGATGAAACTCAACGCGCTTGGATGAATAAGGTTTTTAGGCCATATGTGCCTGATGTCGTACAAGGCAACTTCATTTCTAGTGAACAGTATTCCAAATTGCAATTAGGCATGTCACGCGAACAGGTGCGTCAAATTTTAGGTACGCCATTATTAGCCAGTTACTTCCATGCGAATCGCTGGGATTATATTTTTGAATTTAAGCGCGCTGGTCAGGTCATGGGCAAAGATCGTCATGTCACAGTGTTCTTTGATGGTGACAAAGTAGTGAAGTTTGAAGGTGATGCTTTGCCAACAGAAGTTGAGATGGTTGCCGAGATCGATAACTACGCCAAAACTAAACGCTCGTTTTGGGATGTCATTACGGGATCTAATAAGCCACCAGTCACGCCACCATTACAGCAACCTGAACTCATGGTGCCAAGTAAAACGGATAATTTGGCGGCTGGTGTAGCCACACCGCCAGCTAATACTGGCAGTTCATTCTGGGACTATTTCAGCTTTTCTAAAAAAGAGCCAAATGTTCAGCCTCAGCCCTTAGGGCCTGGCGCTCTTAATGTTCCGCAGGCCAGTGAAGCCAAGTAAAAATTACTTATGTATTGTTGCTGAAGCGAATTTCTTCAGCAACTTTTAATCAGAAGCGAAGAAAAATGATGAAGATTGCAATTGCAGGCGCAACGGGCCGAATGGGTAGGATGTTGATTGAGGCTATTCTCAATACGACTGATGCACAGTTGGTTGGTGCGCTAGAACATGATGCTTGCCCACAACTGAGTGAAGATGCTGGTGCATTCTTGGGCAAAAGGACGGGCGTACTGATTTCCTCTGATGTTGCCCAAGTTTTAGCCAATGCACAATTCTTAATCGACTTCACTAGACCTGAGGGCACGATGGCCCATTTAGCTGTTGCTGAAAAGACTGGCACCAAAATGATTATTGGCACTACGGGCCTGACTACCGATCAAATTGCGAGCTTGAAAAAAGCGTCGGCAAAGTTGGCGATCGTTTTTGCGCCAAACATGAGCGTCGGAGTGAATGCGACTTTTAAGTTGCTGGAGATTGCTGCAAAGATGCTCAATCAAGGTTATGACATTGAGATTATTGAAGCCCATCACAAGCATAAGGTGGATGCGCCTTCAGGTACCGCACTCAGAATGGGTGAAGTAATTGCAGATGCTTTAGATAAAAAGCTCGATGACGTCGCTGTGTATGCACGCGAAGGTCATACTGGTGAACGCAAAGAGGGTTCGATCGGTTTTGCAACCATTCGTGGTGGCGATATTGTTGGTGACCACACTGTCTTATTTGCAGGTGATGGTGAGCGTATTGAAATCAGCCACAAATCCTCAAGCCGTCAGTCCTATGCTCAAGGTTCATTGCGCGCAGCCCGCTTCTTGCAAAACCAAAGTGCCGGTTTATTCGATATGCAAGATGTTCTCGGCTTACGTAAATAATTAGTCAATCAATTAAAAATAGAAGAAAAGAGTTGCCGAAGAATGAGTAAGGATTACGACTACCGCAGTATTGAAGCGGCAGCGCAAGCTGATTGGGAAAGTGCGCAAGTCTATCAAGTTGCAGAGAACGCAGTCGATGCACAGGGCAAGCAGAAACCAAAGTACTACGCCTGCTCAATGTTGCCTTATCCATCTGGCAAGCTCCACATGGGGCACGTACGTAACTACACCATTAATGATGTGATGGCGCGCCAGCTGCGGATGCAAGGTTATAACGTTCTCATGCCTATGGGCTGGGATGCCTTTGGTATGCCTGCCGAAAATGCAGCGATTCAGAATCAAGTTCCACCGGCTAAATGGACCTACGACAACATTGCTTATATGAAAAAGCAAATGGCTGCGATGGGTTTAGCGATTGATTGGACGCGTGAAGTTGCTACTTGTAACCCTGACTACTATCGTTGGAACCAGTGGCTCTTTTTAAAGATGCTCGAAAAGGGTATCGCGTATCGTAAAACGCAAGTAGTGAATTGGGATCCAATTGATCAGACGGTTTTGGCGAACGAGCAGGTGATTGATGGTCGTGGGTGGCGCTCTGGCGCTTTAGTAGAGAAGCGTGAGATTCCTGGTTACTACTTCAATATCACTGCGTATGCAGAACCATTACTTGCTGGTTTAGATGGCCTGGGTTGGCCTGAGCGCGTTAAGACCATGCAGCAAAACTGGATCGGTAAAAGTCGTGGCGTACGTTTTGCATTTAAGCATGACATTGCTGATGATCACGGTAACTTTATTCAAGACGGCCTTTTGTATGTGTTCACTACGCGCGCAGACACCATCATGGGCGTTACGTTCTGTGCGGTAGCAGCTGAACATCCTTTGGCTGCTAAGGCGGCTGCTAATAATCCAGAGCTCGCTGCATTCATCGAGAAATGTAAAACGGGCAGTGTGATCGAAGCAGATTTAGCTACACAAGAAAAAGAGGGGATGTTTACTGGCTTATATGTCACACATCCTTTGACACATGAGCCAGTCCCGGTTTGGGTTGGTAATTACGTATTAATGTCTTATGGCGATGGCGCAGTCATGGGCGTGCCGGCTCACGATGAGCGTGATTTTGCTTTTGCGCTGAAGTATGATTTGCCGATCAAGCAAGTGATCGCACTCAAGGGTGAGTCACCAATGTTTAATGCCACTCGTTGGGAAGATTGGTATGCCCAAAAAGAGAATGTCATTTGTTTTAACAGCGCTCAGTTTGATGGCTTATCGCATGAAGAGGCGGTGAATGCGGTTGCGAAAGCATTAGAAAAGCTTGGCATTGGCGAACTCAAAACTACCTATCGCTTGCGTGATTGGGGTATCTCTCGCCAGCGC
Organism: uncultured beta proteobacterium; assembly: GCA_903892315.1. The sequence goes on from CAITHY010000114.1 coordinate 3,073, forward strand.
TATTGGGGCACGCCGATTCCGATTATTCATTGTGGCGATGAGAGCTCCCCAGGCTGTGGTGCTGTGCCCGTGCCTGAGGCAGACCTACCGGTAGTCTTGCCTGAGGATTGTGTGCCAGATGGTAGCGGCAATCCACTCAATAAACGTGCCGACTTTTTGAATGTGAAGTGTCCGAAGTGTGGCAAGCCTGCACGTCGAGAAACGGACACCATGGATACCTTTGTGGATTCCTCTTGGTACTTTATGCGCTATACCGGACCCAATGCTAAGACCATGGTCGATGAGCGCAATGAATATTGGATGCCAATGGATCAGTACATTGGTGGTATTGAGCATGCGATTTTGCATTTACTCTATGCGCGCTTCTGGACTAAGGTCATGCGCGACCTTAATCTGATTACATTTGATGAGCCATTTCAGAATTTGCTTACCCAAGGCATGGTTCTCAATGAGACTTACTATTCTGAAGATGCTTCAGGTAAAAAGACTTGGCTTAATCCTCTTGATGTGGAATTAGATCTTGATGAAAAGGGTCGTCCGCAAGGCGCTAAGTTAATAGGTGACACTTCAAATACACCAGTAATCATTGGTGGCGTTGAGAAGATGTCTAAGAGCAAGAACAATGGTGTTGATCCTCAGGCTTTGATAGATCAACATGGTGCTGATACTGCGCGTTTATTTGTGATGTTTGCGGCCCCTCCTGAGCAACAGTTGGAGTGGTCTGGAGCCGGCGTGGACGGCGCATCTCGTTTCTTGCGTCGGGTCTGGATGTATTCCAGTAGTCAGGCTAGTGCATTACGTGATGCTTCTGATAGCCTACCAGCTAGCCTGAGAGACGCTGAAAAAGAATTGCGTCGTGAAGTGCATACCATCTTGAAGCAGGCAAATTTTGACTATCAACGCCGCCAGTACAACACAGTCGTTTCTGCTGCGATGAAGATGCTCAATATTCTTGAGCCTATCAAGTTGGAGCAGAATGCTGCCATTAGCGCGCCAGTCTTGCGCGAATGCCTCAGTATTTTATTGCGCGTTCTCTATCCAGTAGTTCCGCACATGACCCATGTATTGTGGAAGGATCTTGGTTATACAAAGACTTATGGAGCTTTGCTTGATGCTCCATGGCCTTTGGTGGATGAAGCGGCATTGGTGCAGACTGAACTGACTTTGATGCTACAGATTAATGGCAAGTTGCGCGGTGAAATTAAAGTACCCGCTGATTCATCAAAAGAGCAAATTGAGGCTCTAGCTTTACAAAGTGAGCCCGCCCTTAAGGCCATCAATGGCGGTAATCCTAAAAAGGTCATTGTGGTGCCTGGAAGACTGGTAAATATTGTTGCTTAGGGAAGATGAGAGAGCTATGAAGACAGGGCACATTACAAAGCGCGGAGTATTGCCGATCAATATGGCGCGACGTTCTACATTGGCCCTGTTTGGCGCTACAGTAATCGGCTCAATAACAGCTTGTGGCTTTCGCTTGAAAGGTGCGGTTGATCTGCCTTATAAGGCGCTTGCAATTACAGGTACTCCATCGCCTCAGTTACGAGCTGATATTCAAACTGCCGTGTTGACGGGTACTGCGGTAAAGGTCGCTATTAATCCACGAGATGCAGACCTGATGTTAGATATTCTGAATGAAACTACGAATCAAGAAATCTTGGCCTTTAACGCCAACGGTCAGATTTCTGCTTATCGTTTAAATGTTCGTGTAGTTTTTAGAGCTTTCGATACAGCCGGAAACGAAGTTGTACCTGAGTCGGAAATTTATATCACCCGAGATCTGGACTTTTCAGTCTCTACTGTTTTGGCAAATGATGCCCAGATTCAAGGATTCTTGGGCTTGATGCGTCGTGATTTAGCAATTCAAATTTTGCGTCGTGTAGCGGCTTCTGCTAATGCGCCAAAAAACAAAAGCTTCTAAAGTTTTGCAGGCTAAATAAACCCTATGGTTAAAGTTGACGCGCTACTAACCCATCTTAAGAAATCGCAAGCAGGCAATGCTTTATTACCGTTGTATGTCTTTAGTGGGGATGAGCCACTATTGATGATGGAGGCTATGAATCAACTACGCTTGTTTGCTAAGAGTCACGGATATACCGAGCGTGAAGTCTTACTTCAGGAGCGTGGTTTTGATTGGAGTGCGCTGCTGAATGCAGGACAAACTATGTCACTGTTTGGAGATAAGCGTTGGGTTGAGTTACGCATCCCGACAGGTAAGCCTGGGCGTGATGGCGCTGACGCTTTAAAACAATTCGCCACTCAAATTGCTTCACAATCGGTTGGGTCGGATGGTCCAGATACCGTTGTCTGTATTGTGTTGCCACGCTTAGATGGCAAAACCAAGACATCAGCATGGTTCAGTGCTTTAGATGCTGCTGGCATGGCGATTCAAATTGATTCTATGGATCGCAGTCATTTACCGCAGTGGATTGCGGGACGACTCAAGCGTCAAGATCAAGAAGTCGAAGCGGGGCCGGAAGGTCAGCGTGCACTTGAGTTTATTGCCGATCAGGTAGAGGGCAATCTCATAGCCGCTCATCAAGAAATTTTGAAGTTGGGATTGTTATATCCCGTTGGAAAATTGACTGAGGAACAAATTCGTTCATCTATTCTGAAAGTAGCGCGCTACAACGTCTTCGAATTGACTGAAGCGATGCTGTCTGGAGATCTAGCTAGGCTAAATCGCATGCTAGATGGCCTCAAAGGCGAGGGTGAGCCACTAGTATTGATTCTATGGAGCGTAACCGAAGAGCTTCGGATACTATCTAAATTGAAGGCAGCAAGTGATGCGGGAGAGTCTGTGCAGAACCTGATGCGCGCTAATCGGATTTGGGGAAATAAAGAGCGCTTATACCCAGCAGCATTGAGAAGGGTGCAGCCCCTCAAGCTGCGAAGAGCGATGCAAGTTGCAGCAGGCTTAGATCGCCAAGTAAAGGGTTTGTATGCGGCTGAGTTGCCAGCCGATCCGTGGGATGGTTTGCGTCTGGTTGGAAATTTACTCCGTTAAGAAATAAGAGATTAAGAAATGAGTTCATCGATTCAAGAAATGATGCAAGACATTGGGATGCAAGCACGTGCTGCATCACGTGCAATGGCGCGTGCATCAAGCGAGCAAAAGAATCAAGCTTTATTACACATCGCTAAAGTGGTTCGTCAAAAGGCTACTGAGATTCAGAGGATTAATCTGGTGGATGTAGAGCGTGCAAAAGCAAACGGTCAAGATACTGCATTCGTTGATCGTTTAACCATGACTCCTAAGACCATTGAAACTATGGCTTTGGGTTTGGAGCAAATTGTTTCTTTGGATGACCCCATTGGAAAAATTTCTGCTTTACAAAAGCAGGCTTCCGGCATTGAGTTGGGTCAGATGCGCGTGCCTCTGGGTGTGATTGGCATCATTTATGAGTCTCGCCCAAATGTCACCATTGATGCAGCTGCCTTGTGCCTCAAGTCTGGTAATGCTGTGATTTTGCGTGGCGGTTCCGAGGCAATTGATTCAAATACTTTTTTGGCTCAGATTATTCAAGAAGGTCTAGGTGCTGCTGGCTTGCCCAAAGACGCTGTACAAGTAGTGACTACTACTGATCGCAGTGCGGTCGGGGAAATGATCACCATGACCCAATACATTGACGTGATCGTACCCCGTGGCGGTAAGAGTTTGATTGCCCGCCTCATGGCTGAAGCGCGCGTACCGATGATTAAGCACTTGGACGGAATCTGTCATACCTATATCGACGCTGATGCTGATGTGGCGATGGCCGTGAAGGTATGCGATAACGCTAAGACGCAACGCTATGCGCCTTGTAATGCAATGGAGACCTTGCTGGTTAATCAAGAGATTGCAGGAAAAGTGTTGCCAACGCTTTGTAAAATTTACCAAGATAAAGGCGTAGAGCTGCGAGTCGATAGCTTGACTCGCAAAACGCTAGAGGCAAATGGTTTCCAGAATCTCGTCGATGCCAAAGAAGAAGATTGGCATACAGAGTACTTGGCCCCAATCCTAGCTATTAAGACGGTAGCTACTATCGACGAGGCCATAAATCACATTGAGCAATATGGTAGCAAGCATACGGATGCCATTATTACTAATAACAAAACACAGGCTGATCGCTTTCTGCGTGAAGTAGATAGTGCCAGCGTGATGGTCAATGCGAGCACCCGCTTTGCAGACGGTTTTGAATATGGCTTGGGTGCAGAAATCGGCATTTCTAATGACAAATTACACGCCCGTGGTCCCGTAGGCCTGGAGGGCTTGACCTCATTGAAGTATGTGGTCATGGGTCATGGTGAGATTCGTACCTAAATTCAAGAGAACAAACTACAGACACTACATATGAGTAATGCCTACCTCTGGGTAAAAACCTTTCACATCGTATTGATTACCTCCTGGTTTGCCGGTTTGTTTTACCTGCCCAGAATTTTTGTGAACTTGGCCGAAGAGAAAAACCCTGAGGCCTATGTCCGCTTATTGGGTATGGCTGATCGTTTGTTTCGATTCATGACAATCTTGGCTGTGCCAGCGGTGCTACTAGGCCTGACGCTATGGCTTTACTTTGGGATTGGCGCTGGCGATATCTGGATGCATGCTAAGTTGTTCTGTGTGATTTTGGTTGTTGGGTATCACCATGCTTGTTTAAGTTTGCTCAAAAAGTTTCGTGCAGGTGTTAACAAACGCTCTGGCGTTTGGTTTCGTTGGTTCAATGAAGTCCCAGTGATCTTATTGGTCATTATTGTTGCCTTAGTATTGTTTAAGCCTTAAGAACAGCTTTTTAATACTGCTTAGTACTGTTTTATTTTTTAATCCCCCCATTTAAAGACTGTTAGCCCCATGAGATTTTTTGTTGTTTGCCCAGGCGGTTTAGAGGTGCCGCTTGCCCAGGAGCTAGCAGAGATTGCTGGACGCCCAGAATGTAAGGCTTTGGGAGCATGGGTGATTGATCCTACACCTACTAGCCCTACTGGTGGCGTTGGTCTTGCTGCGCCGATTTCTGCTGCAATGGCCTTGAACTTGCATTCCCGTATTGCGAGTCGAGTGTTGTTGCAAATGGCCCAAGCGCCATACAGACAAGAAGAAGATTTGTATAAGTTAGCTAGTGGCCTAGCATGGGAAGAGTGGTTTAGCTCTCAACAAACTTTACGAGTGGATGTCACAGCTCACCGCTCTCCATTAAAGAGTTTAAATTTTGCAACCCTCAAAATTAAAGACGCCATCGTTGACCGTTTGCGTGATGTGACTGGTGATCGCCCTAGTATCGATACTGCCTTTCCGGACGTACGAGTGCAGGCCCATTTAACAGCGACTCAAATCACAATTTATTTAGATACTTCAGGTGAAGCATTATTCAAGCGGGGCTGGCGCGATGAAAAGGGCGATGCACCCCTCAAAGAAAACTTAGCCGCTGGTATCTTATCGATTACCGCTTGGAAACCAGGACAAGCTTTATTTGATCCCATGTGCGGTAGCGGCACCTTCTTAATTGAGGCTGCGCAGATAGCATTGGCTATTCCCCCTGGCGCTATTCGTGCGGGCATGTATGGCGATGATGCTAAGCCAAGTCGATTAGCTTATCGCCCCTTGGTGACATCAGCTCACGGCTTTGGGTTTCAAAGACTCAAGCCATTTAATGAAGCTGCTGAGCAGAAGTGCTGGGTAGATTTGAAAGAAGCGGCTCTGGCTTTAATGCTAGAAAAACGCAAGCAGCTTCCTAGCGTGGAATCTTTAAAAATTACTGGTGGAGATATTAATGAGAAGCTGGTATCGATGTTTAGGGGTAATTGGCAAAGAGCCCAATTACCGGATCAGCCGGTAGTGCGTCAGATTGATGCTTTGGCAGCCAAAGCTCCGGGTAATCTCAGTGAGGGCGTGATGTTATTGAATCCCCCTTACGGTGAGCGCTTGGTAATTAAAGGTGGACGTGGTCAGGATCGCGCTTCTAGTGAGGACGCTAATGACGATGACGAGCCTGATAATCGTTTTGAATTGAACTTAGAAACTGGTCGTCAAAGTGCTAAGCGTTCAAGCCGTGAGTCTTTGAAAAAACTGCAAGCTCAAGAAGAGCAGGATCCAAAGTTCGTAGAGTTTTTGCTTCAGTTCGGCCAACATCTGAAAGACGATTTCGGTGGCTGGAATGTCTTTGTTTTGACCGCTGATATGGCTCTGCCGGGTCAGTTGCGTATCAAAGAATCCAAGCGCACACCATTATTTAATGGTCCTTTAGAGTGTCGTTTATTTAAGTTTGAGATGCATGCTAAGCGACCGTCTTAAGGCACTCAAAAACCTTAAAATAAACGAGCAAGATTAATGCAGCTCATTCATGCAGTTAGAAATATTCGGAGATGAAGGTAATGGAATTTAAAACGTATATGTGTTTGATCTGTGGCTGGGTTTATGACGAAGCTGCTGGCTTGCCTGATGAAGGGATTGCACCTGGAACGCTATGGAATGATGTCCCTATGAATTGGACCTGTCCAGAATGCGGTGCTCGTAAAGAAGATTTTGAAATGATGGCAATTTAATTCGGAAGTCATAATGGCAAAAGTAGATCAAAACGAAGTTTTATTTGAGCGTGCGCAAAAGACGATTCCAGGAGGCGTGAACTCTCCCGTGCGAGCGTTTCGTCAGGTGGGAGGCACCCCTCGTTTTGTTACTAGAGCCCAAGGTCCTTATTTCTGGGATGCCAATGATCAGCGCTATATCGACTTAATCATGTCTTGGGGCCCAATGATTGCAGGTCATGCCAATCCTGAGGTAGTGGCTGCGGTTCAGAAGGCTGCTGAGACCAGTTTTAGTTATGGTGCCCCGACTGAGGGCGAAATTGAACTAGCCGAGCGCATTTGCGCCCTGATGCCAAGTGTTGAGCAAGTACGTATGGTTTCTAGCGGGACTGAAGCAACCATGAGTGCCTTGCGTCTAGCCCGTGGTTACACCGGTCGTGACTTGATTATCAAGTTTGAGGGTTGCTATCACGGCCATGCCGATAGTTTGTTGGTGAAGGCTGGCTCTGGTTTGCTAACCTTTGCTGATTCGACCCAAAATGCACCGTCTTCTGGTGGAGTTCCACAGGATTTAGTGAAGCACACTTTAGTTCTGCCCTATAACGATGTCGCAGCAATCGAGGAAGTCTTTCAAAAGCAGGGTGATCAAATCGCTGCGGTGATTTTGGAGCCGATTGCTGGCAATATGAATCTGATTCAACCTTCGAAAGAATTTTTATCGACTATTCGAAGTTTGACCAGCAAGCATGGCAGCGTCTTAATCTATGACGAAGTGATGACTGGCTTTAGGGTTGCCTTAGGTGGCGCTCAATCTTTGCAGGGCATCACCCCTGATCTCACTTGCCTAGGTAAGGTCATGGGCGGCGGTATGCCGATGGCGGCATTTGGTGGCAAGAAAGACATCATGAAAAAGCTTGCCCCTTTGGGTAATGTGTATCAAGCGGGTACTTTGTCTGGCAATCCAGTAGCGGTTGCTGCAGGATTAAAGACCTTGGAGATTATTTCCCGCGACGGTTTCTACGAATGCTTGACTGGCCAAACAGAAAAGTTAATGGCAGGCTTAAAACAGGCTGCAGATAAAGCCAGCGTTCCTTTTGCTGTGGACAGTGTTGGCGGTATGTTTGGCTTTTACTTTGCCGATCAAGTGCCAACCACTTATGAAGCGGTTACTAAAACGAATATTGAGGCGTTTAAGAAATTCTTTCATCTGATGTTGGATGAAGGTGTTTATCTAGCGCCATCAGCTTATGAGGCTGGTTTTACTTCAATTGCTCATGACAATGCAGTAATCGATGCCATCATTGTTGCTGCAGAGAAATCCTTTAAAAAGCTTTGAGCTTTAGGTATTTAATAATCACTATTTCTGATTGTTTACATTCTGAGTGGGTGGTCATAGCCACTCACTTGAATGAGTTCTAGTTTTTTAGAGTCTTGATTCGTGCTGGAAATTTCTAGGGCGGTGAGCTTACCACCCCATACACAGCCAGTATCTAGGCCAATCACATTATGCTGACGTAGTAAGCCCAATGTTGACCAGTGGCCGAAGTACGTGAGAACGTCCTGAGTCTTTCTGCCTGGGACTGTGAACCAAGGGATATAGCCTTTGGGACCTTGCTCTAAACCTTCCTTGCTCTCAAATTCCATTTTTCCAGTGGGTGTGCAGAAGCGCATTCTGGTTAGCGTGTTGGTAATCACGCGTAGGCGTTCGTAACCTTTCAGTGATTTGCTCCACTGATTCGGCGTGTTGCCATACATATTGGCTAAAAAGTCTTTATATGATTTGCCACGTAAGATTTTTTCCACTTCTTGAGCACATTCAATCGTTTGCTGCAGATCCCATTGCGGTAAGACTCCTGCATGAACGGCTAATACTTTCCCATTGCTTAAGGCCATGGGCCGATTACGAATCCAATCAATTAGCTCCCTACGATCTGGCGCTGAAAGTATGGGTTCGATGGTATCCAAGCCTTTAGGTTTGCGAAGCCCTGCATCGATTGCTAGGAGATGAAGATCATGATTGCCTAAGATGCATTCAGCGCGACCTGATTCTTGTAAGGCCCTCAGTTGCCGCAATGCTCCGAGTGAGTCTGGACCACGATTGACAAGATCTCCTAAAAATATCATCTTCGATTTTTTAGGAAGCTTCTTGACTAGGGCTTTAAGGGAGGGTGCGCAACCCTGCACATCGCCTATGGCGTATATCTTGCTCATGCCCTATCTTAAATCGGAACTGTGCATAGCCTTTGAATGATTCAATGGATTAGGTAACTTTTTTAACAACGCTATACCGCACCAAGGTATTTTTGCGTGCTTCATCGTGATCCACTACCGGCAGCGGATAGTCTCGCCCAAGCACCAGTCCGTCGGCCTCTAGCTCAATATGGCCGGCTTTCCAGGGGGCATGAATAGTCTTTTTGGACAGCTTTTCCAATTGAGGCAGGTAGCGTTTAATAAATTTACCTTCTGGATCAAATTTTTCTGACTGGGTGATGGGGTTGAAGATGCGGAAGTAGGGTTGCGCATCACATCCTGATGAAGAGGCCCACTGCCAGCCACCATTGTTTGAGGAAAGCTCAAAGTCATTGAGGTGTTCTGCAAAGTAGGCTTCACCCCAGCGCCAATCAATTCCCAAATCCTTAGTTAGAAAACTCGCAACCACCATACGTAAACGGTTATGCATATAGCCACTTTGGTTGAGTTGATGCATGGCGGCATCCACTAATGGATAGCCTGTTTTACCTTCGCACCAAGCAGCAAAGAGTTTCTTTGCTTTGGGGCCAGATTCCCAAACGATATTGTCATAATCTGGCTTAAAAGCTGCTCCTGTGGCTAAGCGAGGATGATTGGCCAAAATCATGAAATAAAAATCACGCCAAATCAGTTCGCTTAACCAAATGGTTGCTCCCATGCTACCAGCTAACATACGACGATGGGCTTCACGTACCAAGCCTCTGATAGAGAGCATGCCAAAGCGTAAATGTGTAGAGAGGTAGCTGACGCCTTTAATTGCTGGGAAGTCCCTGCCAATCTGATATTGATCAATGCGAGATAGGAAGTCTTCCAAAAAAGCTTGGCCACCCTCAGAGCCAGGTGGCAAGTAGCTTTCAATGCCGGTAGGGCAAAAACCCATCGACTCCAGCGAAGGCAACGCTTGATCTAATTTTTTAGGGATAGCTGAAAATTGGCCAGGTTTTGGGTTGCATTCATAGGCGGCAAGATCTTTTTCCTGGAGAGTCTTGAGCCAATTATTTTTATAAGGTGTAAAGATCGAAAAGACGGTATTCGAGTTGGTGAGAATTTCTTTCTTCTCAAAAATGACTTGATCTTTAAAACTCTCGAAATGAATTCCTAACTTTTCTAGGGATGCTTTGATAGCTTCATCCCTCTCAATCGCCGAAGGTTCGTAGTCATGGTTTGTAAAGACGGTTTCGATACCCAACTCTTTGGCAATTTCAGGAATGCATTCAGTGGGTTTTCCGAAGCGCACGATGAGTCCGCCACCTTGTTTGCGAAGCTCATCATCAATTTGCTTTATGCCCTGCCAGATGAAATCCAGGCGACGATCGTGCTTGAGTCCATTGGTATCTAATTTGCCTTGAAGGAGGGGCTTCAGAATATCGGTATCGAAAATGAAGGTAAGCCAAACTTGGCTACTTTCCTTTAGGGCGTGATGAAGCGCGGCATTGTCATAGAGGCGGAGGTCGCGGCGGAGCCAAACGAGAGCTTTTTGCATAGCCTCTATATTAGGGCTTATTCAGGGTAAATGCAGGCGGCTAGGCAGGCAAGACAGGTTAAGATCCTAAGGAATGATGGATACGATCTTTTTTATTCTCTCGAAGGTAGTGCAATTTTGCATTGAGCCGCTTAATTGGGTGCCCATTTTTATATTGCTGGCGCTCTTCTTTTTGTACTTACGAAAACTGCATCTCTGTAAGCAATTCTTGCTGCTGGCTTTGGTAGATCTTGCTCTGGTGGGCTGGCTTCCTGCATCTGAGGTATTTCTTCGGGCGCTTGAGAATGCAGTATCAAAAACGGAGATTACAAAACTTTCCAATCATGAAGTTGGCGGCATCATCATTTTGGGCGGTGCAGTTGACGGCGGAGAGATTGCTATTGACCGTGGCGAGATTTCAATCTATTCATCGGCTGAAAGGGTGACTAAGGCGTTTGAGTTAATCCGCAAGCACCCTAATATGCCATTTATATTCAGTGGTTATTCGGGCCGTATCACGCCTAAAGGGGTTGCGGAGGCAGATGCATTTAAGCAATTGGTTCAAGAGCAGGGTTTAAGCGAGCAGAACGCGCATTACGAAAATCAGTCTCGAAATACCTATGAAAACGTGCTTCATATGAAACCCATGATTGAGGAGTTTGGCTTAAAAACGGAATCAGGTGAGTTGAAGCCATGGCTTCTCATTACCTCCGCGAGTCATATGTATCGCTCTACCAAAATTTTCCAAAAACAGGGCTTAGGAGTGCTTCCGATGTTGGTCGATTATCAAACGGCTAATAGCCTTCAGTGGACGATGTTTGATTTAGTGGATGGAGCACACAATTGGAACGTCCTGCTTCACGAAATAGTTGGCCTTTTTGCTTACTGGATTACCGGAAAAATCTAGATATTCTGTAAAATAAGCCCTATGACTTCGGCTAAAAAAGCGCCCCCTGCTTCAGAACAAGCTTCTGTTTCAGAGTCATCTATTTCATTGTCTGCAGACCATCTTGCCAATCAGTTTTTAATTGCTATGCCTGGCATGGCGGATCCTAATTTTGCTGGCTCTGTGGTTTACCTCTTTGAGCATACTGAGCGGGGTGCGATGGGCTTGGTCATCAATCGTCCTACTGAGGTTGATTTGGAAACTCTTTTTGACAAGATTGAGTTGAAATTAGAAATTGCTCCTTTATTAAAGCAGCCGGTATATTTTGGCGGTCCAGTTCAGATAGAGCGTGGCTTTGTTTTGCATGAGTCTGATGCACTATCACCCTATAGTTCTTCATTGATTATTCCAGGCGGGCTGACGATGACAACCTCTAAAGATGTCCTCGAGGCTGTTGCTGTAGGCAAAGGTCCACAACATTTTTTGATGACTTTGGGCTATGCCGGATGGGGTGCTGGGCAGCTTGAAGAAGAAATTACACTCAACGGCTGGATGAACGTTCCCTTGGCACGCGAGCAAATGATGGAGATCATCTTTAATACCCCATCAAGCCAGCGTTACGGAAAAGCTGTGAGTCACCTAGGATTTGATTTATCACGTCTGTCTGGAGAGGCTGGGCATGCCTGACGTATTGACGATGATGGCATTTGATTATGGAACTCGTAGAGTGGGTGTAGCGGTTGGAAACTCCCTCACAAAAGCCGGCCAAGCCTTAAAGACCATTGCAGTACCCAGTAGTGACGTCCTTTTTCGGGAGATTGAGAAGCTTTTGAAGGAGTGGCAGCCTAACCATATAGTGGTTGGCCGACCAGTTCATCCAGATGGTAGTCCTCATGAGATGACTGCTAAGGCAGTCCGCTTTGGCAATCAGTTACATGGCCGCTTCCAGCTGCCAGTTTCTTGGGTGGATGAGCGTTATACCTCAGCAGTTTTAGAGGGGGACTCTGGGATGCACGACAATCTAGACGCGCACTCTGCAGCGCTCATTTTGGAGCAGTATTTTGCAGAACATAACGTGAAGCCCGTCAGTTAGATTAAGTTAAACGCCAAAAATAAATAGATCTTATATAGAGCTCGGACTAGAGAATGAACGCTGAACAGTTATACGGAAAATTACTTGAAAACTTGCGCAAGAAAACACAACAAGGTTCTTTTGAGCTTGCTGGGCTTGCTATGGGTGGTGCGTGGATTGCAGAGCGGCTCGCCGATGATTTAAAACTTCCACACTTTGGGATCATTAATGTTGCTTTTCATCGAGATGACTATGCGGAGAAGGGTATGACAGCTTTGCGTACCGCTAGCACCATGACAACGCATTTACCTTTTGATGTAAACGGTGCCAATGTCATTTTGATTGATGATGTACTGCTCACTGGAAGAACGGTTCGAGCAGCTTTGAACGAATTATTTGATTTTGGAAGGCCGGCCCAAGTTGAGCTCATGGTCCTTGCTGATCGAGGAAATCGTGAATTACCAGTTGCCGCTAACTTTGTTGGTGAGCAGGTACAGGTTCCGGAAAACCAAATTCTGGTTTTAGAAAAAGATACTGCTGGCAAGTTCAGCTTTCAGCTAGAGGAGCGTGAGTAATGAGTCAGCTAGTGAATCAATTTAATGCAGCTGGAGAATTAACGCACCTTCTGACTCTTGAGGGTCTTCCAAAGGAGCATATTCTCCATATTCTGGATACTGCGCAACAGTTTGTGAGTGTGACAGATCCTGCCCGCGAGGTGAAGAAAGTGCCCTTGTTGCGCGGCAAAAGCGTATTCAACCTGTTCTTTGAAAACTCTACTCGAACTAGAACCACTTTTGAAATCGCTGCTAAGCGTCTATCAGCAGATGTGATTAATTTAGATATTTCCACATCATCTACCGCTAAGGGTGAGAGCTTGCTCGACACCATTGATAATTTAGTGGCAATGCAAGCAGATATTTTTGTTGTGCGCCATAGCGTATCGAAAGCCCCAATTGAAATCGCGAAGCACGTACCCACACATGTGCACGTGGTGAATGCGGGTGATGGTAGCCATCAACATCCGACCCAAGGTTTGCTGGATATGTATACGATGCGCCACTTTAAGCAACACTTCAAAGGTTTGAAGGTGGCGATAGTGGGCGACATTGTTCATAGCCGTGTTGCTAAATCGAATATCCACGCGCTTACGACTTTAGGTTGTGAAGATATTCGTGCTATTGGTCCAGAAAGTTTGCTGCCAAGCGATCTAGATATGTTGGGCGTCAAAGTCTTCCATAGCATGGAAGAAGGCTTGAAGGATGTAGATGTTGTCATGACTCTACGCATTCAAAAGGAGCGCATGGAAGCTGGACAGGTTCCCGAAGGTGATGCTTTCTTTAAGCAGTATGGATTAAACCCTGGTCGTTTAGCTTTAGCCAAATCCGATGCCATCGTAATGCACCCAGGCCCTATGAATCGTGGTGTGGAAATTGACTCCGTTGTTGCTGATGGTCCACAGTCAGTCATTTTGAATCAAGTCACCTTTGGTATTGCAGTGCGGATGGCTGTGATGTCGATTGTTGCTAGTAACTAACTGGCTCCATTCAATTGCACGAGACTCATTCAAATACGATGACGACAGAAAAACGCTGGCTCATTCTGTCGCATGGTTTCAATATGGATGGACGTGCAGCGAGCCAAACGATTACCGATAAAATTCCATACCTGCTAGATGCTGGAATTCAGCCAATCGTCTTGAGTGCCATTACCGGCATTAAAGATCAACGTTTTCCACACCATCAATTTTTAGCTTGGGGCCCGTCAGGTTTCCGTTTCGATTTTCGTCATTGGGTGGCTAATCAATATGGGCGAGGTTTATTTTATAAAGTCACCACGAGAACGGTATCTTTATTGTTGGCGCCTTTGATTGCGCTTGAGAAGTTGTGTCTGGGTTACTCTAGTCAGTGGTCTTGGGCCTTACCTGCCTATATACATGGGCGCCGTTTAATTAAAGCTGGCAAAGTAGATCTGGTGTACTCGACTGGTGGGGCCTGGTCTGCTCACTTGGCAGGCCTTTGGTTAAAAAAATCTACTGGTATTCAATTAATTTCTGAGATCCATGATCCACTGGTCATTCGCAAAAACGCTGAAGATATGGGATTTGCAAAACCCAGCAATCGAGACGCTGCTTTTCGTCAGAAACTTGAGACTAATTTATGTGCGTATGCAGATCACCTCTGGTGGTTTACTGAAGGCGCTTTGCATTATGCTAAGGCGCGCAATCCCAATCTCAATACTCCTAAGAATGCCCATGGTTTTGTAGTGATGCCTGGTGCACAGCCGCCGAGCCAATCAAATTTTGCAGCTGAGCATCAATATGGCGAGCACCTGAATCTTTGTCACTTTGGTTCTTTGGCAAAAGATCGTTCTCTATCAATCCTCTTGGCTGCACTCAATACTTTGTTGCAAAAGCACCCTGAAGCGCGCGCAAGTATTCGTATTCATGCCTATGGCGCACCTTTGGATCCATTGACGGTCCAAGCGATTGAGCGCTTTAGATATGATGATCTTGTCATTGCACATGGGCGCTTAGAAAAGGATTCTGCTTTAGGTAAATCCGGCAGAGAGCAAGTCATTGAAAAAATGCAGCAAGCAGATATTTTGATATTGCTACATGGAAATGGTGAGGAGTGCGCAGAGTACATTCCTTCAAAACTCTATGACTATTTATGGACGAGACGCCCCATCTGGGCCGTTACCCATCGAAACCCTCAGCTGAATGAAATGCTCAGCGCTAGAAATGCCTATTTAAGCACTAGTGGAGATGCTTCGGAGCTTGCTATTACGTTAGAAAAAATTTGGCAGGACTGGCAGCAGAAAAACCTGAATCCAGTATTGGGAAGTCCGATTGGGGTCAATCAGGCAGTCGAACAAATTCTAGAAGCAGTGAATGCAGCTTAAAGAGTGCAGCTTACGAGTAATTAGGCTCTACCGTACTGATCTTCAAATCTGACAATATCGTCTTCGCCTAAGTAGTCCCCAACCTGCGCCTCAATAATAACCAAAGGTGTATCACCTAAATTGGTCAGCCGATGCTGAGTCTCTTTGGGAATATAAGTGGATTCATTGGCATTGAGATGCAAGACTTTGTCGCCGTTAACGATTTCTGCTTTGCCGGTAATAACAACCCAATGCTCATTACGATGGTGGTGCATTTGCAGGGATAGCTTGCCACCTGGATGCACAACAATTCGTTTGATTTTGTAATCAGGACCTTCTTCGATGACCGTGTAGGTTCCCCATGGGCGATGCACGGTGCTGTGATAGCTGGCGCGCTCGTCTTGATCCTGATTTAAAGAATCAACCACTTTTTTAACGGATTGGGAATGTCCTTTGGCGCTCACAAGTAAAGCATCTGGAGTATCTACGATGATTAAATTGTCTAAGCCTACTGCTGCAATTAAGCGCTCACGACCAAATACAAAGTTGTTTTTTGAATCAACAAAAATCGCTTTTCCTTGAGAGGCATTACCGTGCTCATCTTCTGGGAAATGTTTTGCCATAGCATCCCATGAGCCCACATCATCCCAGTCAAAGCTAGCATTCACGGAAACAACATTCGGCGCCTTTTCCATAATCGCGTAATCGAGTGAAATATCTTCGATTGCAGTCATGGTAGTTTTATCTAGTGTGAGCGAGGCAGCGCCATTTTTTCCTTGGGTACTTGCGCTCCAGCAGCTTTCGACTTGCTTTAATAGATTGGGTGCAATGTCGCCAGCAACTTTAAGCAGGGTGTTCGGGGTAAAACAGAACATCCCAGAGTTCCAGTGGTAATTGCCTGCAGCTACATATTGTTCGGCCAAGGCAAATGCGGGTTTTTCTACAAACTGTTCAACGATGCGCCCTTCGGCATTACGTGGGGTATGTGCGGCTTTGCCCAACTTCAGATAGCCATAGCCGATTTCCGCATGCGTAGGCGGAATACCAAAAGTAACTAAATTACCTTCTTGGGCAAAATCAACCGCTTTGGCAACAGCCATTTCAAAACCAACCTTGTCATGAATGACGTGATCAGCTGGTAATACCAACATCGGAATATCACCGCGTCTAGCATCTTTGGCGGCTAAGGCAGCAAAGAGTACGGCAGGGGCAGTGTTGCGACGAAGCGGCTCAATGATGGTGAGTTTGGCTGTTTGCTCAGAATTTTTGAGATCCGCCACCACCTGAAAGCCAAGGCTTTCGGAAGTAACAATACAGAGCCAAGGATTATTGGATTCAATTCGATTGGCAGTTTCACTCAGCAGCGATTGCTTGCTTGCAACCGGCATGAAAACCTTAGGGCGGTTCTCACGAGAAACGGGCCACAAACGGGAGCCTGCTCCCCCACAAATAATTACCATCGAAAAGTTCAGATTCATGGAAGGGATTTTACCCAAAGAAAAGAGGTCATATAGCCCCCTAAATGCAATTAATTGCCTTGGATTGGAATTTATTGCTGGAGTTTGGGGGCAATTTGCTCTAAGAACCAGTTATAGGCATCTTGGATGCCAGGGCGCAACTCAATTTCAGCTTTCCAGCCCAAACCATTTGCTTTGCTCACGTCAAGCAGTTTTTGTGGGGTGCCATCGGGTTTGGAGGTGTCAAATTGCAACTCCCCCTCAAATCCAACAACGGAGACCACTTGCTCTACTAATTCGCGGATCGTAATGTCGTTGCCGCAACCGATATTCACAAATGAGCCATCGTAACCTTGCTCCATGAGCATGACGCAGGCTCTAGCCATATCGTCAACGTGCAAGAACTCACGACGCGGTTTACCAGATCCCCACACCATTAAATGGGGGTCTTTGCGGAGTTTAGCTTCATGGGCCTTGCGAATGAGCGCAGGCAAAACGTGAGAGTTATTTAAGTCGTAGTTATCGCCAGGACCATATAAGTTGGTTGGCATGACGCTGACATACTTTGTACCGTATTGGCGGTTGTAGTTTTCGCAAAGCTTAATACCGGCAATTTTGGCGAGCGCATAAGGCTCATTGGTTTGCTCGAGCGGTCCCGTCAATAAATATTCTTCTTTGATTGGCTGCGGGCAATCTCTTGGATAAATACAGCTCGACCCCAATGACATTAAGTGATTAATACCAGCTTGATAGGCGCCATGAATGAGGTTGCACTCAATCATTAAATTTTGATAAATGAAGTCAGCGCGATAAATATTGTTCGCCTGAATACCGCCCACTTTGGCAGCGGCAATAAAGACGTAGTCAGGCATTTCGGTGGTCAAGAAGTCATGTACTGCTGCTTGATTTAGAAGATCGAGCTCAGCATGGGTACGAGTAATGACGTTTTCATAGCCGCGGGCTTTGAGTAAACGCGTGATACCACTTCCAACCATGCCACGATGGCCTGCTACATATATTTTTGCTGCTTTATTCATGTCGACTTAAAGAGGTGTAGCCATGCTTTTTAACTAATTCATCACGCTCCGCACCTTTTAAGTCTTCGCGAACCATTTCTTTCACTAGGTCTTGGAATGAAGTTGCAGGCGTCCAACCTAATTTCTCTTTTGCCTTAGTGGCGTCACCGAGCAAGGTTTCTACTTCGGTTGGGCGGAAGTAGCGTGGGTCAACAGCAACAATGCACTTACCGTTGGAGTCAAAACCTTTTTCCTCAACACCTTCACCCTTCCAGGTGATCTTCATGCCGAGCTCTTCAGCTGCGTAGTCAATAAATTGACGTACGCTGTACTGAACGCCAGTAGCAATAACAAAATCTTCAGCTTGCTCTTGTTGCAACATCAGCCATTGCATTTCTACATAGTCGCGTGCATGACCCCAGTCGCGTTTAGCGTCAAGGTTACCGAGGTATAAGCATTCTTGGAGTCCGAGCTTGATGCGCGCTAAAGCACGAGTAATTTTTCTGGTAACAAATGTTTCACCGCGAATTGGGCTCTCGTGATTAAAGAGAATGCCGTTACAGGCATACATGCCATAAGCTTCGCGATAGTTCACTGTAATCCAGTACGCGTAGAGTTTTGCAACTGCATAAGGGCTACGTGGATAGAAAGGGGTAGTTTCCTTTTGTGGAATTTCTTGTACTAAACCATAGAGTTCAGAAGTAGAGGCTTGGTAAAAACGGGTTTTCTTCTCGAGCTTCAAAATGCGAATGGCTTCAAGAATGCGTAATGCACCTAAGGCATCTGAATTGGCGGTGTACTCAGGCTCTTCAAAAGAAACGGCAACGTGAGATTGCGCTGCCAAGTTATAAATTTCGTCTGGCTGAGTTTGCTGAATAATACGAATCAAGCAAGAAGAGTCGGTTAAGTCACCATGGTGGAGGGTTAGCTTAGAACCTTCAATGTGTGGGTCATGGTAAAGGTGATCAATACGATCGGTATTGAATAAAGAAGTGCGGCGTTTAATCCCATGAACTTCATAACCTTTTTTGAGCAATAGCTCTGCTAGATAAGCGCCATCTTGGCCAGTAATACCGGTAATTAGGGCAACTTTGGATTTTGACATGGGATTTTCTTCAGAAATTGGTTAGTAAATCAATACGTGAGTAAATGCGCTATTGTAAATTGTTTTAAATAGCATTCCGTGTTGCCGGGCATCCAGAAAGCTGAGGAAATACAATGGGATCAGTGATTTCATAAATTCTAGGGGTGGATATCGGTGGCTTTGTCAGAAAAGGCTGAACGCGGCAGAGGGTTCTTGCGCAAGCTGGATCGCTGGATTGGCGTACCCCTCCTCCTGCTTCTATCTCGTTTCCGCAAGAAAAGAGCAAAACCCCAACAATTTCAGAGTGTTGGGATCTGTGTTTTTGCCGCCATTGGAGATGCCTTATTGGCCTCCAGCCTCATTGCAGACCTTAAACTAGCCCTCCCGGGCGTCAAAATCACCATTTTTGCTACTCAAGCAAATAAAGTAGCTTTCGATTTAGTGGAAGGTTATGACGATCTCGTATTGGTGCCCATTACCAAGCCCTTGGCAGCTATTCAGCAGTTGCGAGATCATCCGGTAGATATATTGATAGATACGTCCCAATGGTCTCGAATAGGGGCTTTGGTGGCCGGTCTAAGTGGTGCCGGTTGCACTATTGGTTTTGAGACTGAGGGTCAAAAACGTCACTATGTCTTTGATTTTGCAGTAAAACACAGCTCAACAGTCCATGAATTGAGTAATTTTGGCGCGCTTTTGGAGCCTTTAGGGATAAAAGCCAATTTCTTGCCGCCTGTAGCGATTTCACGAATATTAGGGCCAAGTTGCTTAAAAATTAAGCAGCCTTACGTGGTTTTCCATCCCTGGGCTAGTGGCAATCATTTTGAGTTGAGGGAGTGGCCTCAGACGTGCTGGGTTGAGCTGGCCCAAAAGCTTGCGAATGCTGGATATGGAATTGTGATTAGCGGGGGGCCAAGTGACGAGGGTCGAGCCAAGGAGCTGTGCGATCAGATTAGCAGGAGTTCGCCTGGTGAGTTGTTGAGCTTGGCTGGCAACGCCAGCCTATTAGATAGCGCTGCCTATCTCCAATCGGCAGCTGCAGTGGTTTCCGTGAATACGGGAACGATGCATTTGGCTGCTTTGCTTAGCGCCCCATTGGTCGCTTTGCATGGACCTACCAATCCAGATCGTTGGGGCCCCAATTACCCAGGCAGCACGGATCAGCATAAAACCATCATCTTGGGGCCTGGTACGCAAGCAGGCGGCGCTTATCTTAATTTGGGATTTGAGTACCCAGATAACCCCGTCTACCTAATGGACCAGATTTCTGTAGAGGCGGTTATGAATGCTTTACGCAAATTTTCCATAAACATTGCGTAGTACTGCAAAATACGGCGATGGCTGCATCCTATCTAATTAATTCTTACATCATTCGTATTTTTGATTTTGTTGCTATTAACTTAGTGGGTCTTTGCACGTTCTTTGCAATTCAGGTTTTCAAGGACCCGGATTTAGATTTGCAGCGTTATGCCTCTTTGATGTTGTTGGCAAGCTTGGCGTATTTATTCTTGACCAATCGAGCGTATCGTTCTTGGCGGGGCGGCAACTTAATGGCTCTCTTCGGACAAGTTGCTAGTGGCGTTTTAAAAACTTGGATCTTGATATTAATTTGGTTAGTGTTTAGTAAATCTACCGAGATGTATTCGCGTCTTTGGTTAGGATCATGGGCACTCATTAGTCTATTTGTTTTGTGTAGCAGTCGATTATTTGCTTATCTCTTAATACGTCGTTATCGCAGCAAGGGCATCAATCTGCGTCATATTGCGATCGTTGGTTCTGGTGATACTGCTCATGAAATTGAACGCAGAATTCAAGAGTCTGCCTGGTCTGGATATCGCATACAAACAGTGATGAAAGACTTGGATCCAAATCAACTGGATCAATTGGCAAAACAGTCCTTAAATGAAATTTGGTTGGCTTTGCCGATGGGTGATGGCTCACAGATGCGAATGGTAATGGAGCATCTCAAAATGAGCACTGCCACTATTCGTTTTGTGCCAGACTGGTTTTCATTTCGGCTGATTAACCATGGTGTCAGTGAAGTTTTAGGTATGCAGATGATCGATCTGTATGGCACGCCGATGACGGGAATGAATTTATTCCTGAAATCACTAGAGGATTACTTTATAGCTAGCTTGATCTTGTTATTCATTAGTCCCCTCCTATTGATTTTGGCGATCGGCGTAAAGCTGAGCTCTCCCGGGCCCATTCTGTATCGCCAGCAGCGGGTGGGCTGGAACGGTGAGTTATTTGAAATCTATAAATTCAGAACAATGCCAGTGGACCTAGAAGAGGGCGCAGTTGTTTGGGGTGGTTCAGCCAAAAAATCAGTCACCCCATTCTCCAGGTGGTTGCGTTCTACTAGTCTTGATGAATTGCCTCAATTTTTTAATGTGCTCCAAGGGAAGATGTCGATCGTAGGGCCACGTCCTGAGCGTCCGATCTTTGTTGAGCAATTCAAAAAAGAGATCCCGGACTATATGAAGAAGCACTTAGTCAAAGCAGGCATTACTGGCTGGGCGCAAATTCATGGTTGGCGTGGAGATACAGATCTTCACGCGCGCATTGAGCATGATTTGTACTACATTGAAAATTGGTCTTTGTGGTTAGATCTAAAAATTATCTTCCTCACCATCTTCCGCGGCTTTGTAAATAAAAACGCGTACTAGTTTTTCTTTTTTAGCACCATGGTATTGAGTAGTGCAATACAGAAAAACAAAATCTCAATGGTATGTTTGCTGCTGACTTCAGCAAAAGTAAAGATTAGTAAAATACCACTAGCTATCCAAATGGCTGTTAATCGTTGGGGAGATTGCGATTTTGCGGCAATGACGATGATGGAGATTAATGCCCCAATCGTGAAAATTAAACCTGGTAAACCAAATGCAAGGCCGTAATCAATCCAGGCGCTGTGGGCGGATTGAATAACTGCCTCTGGATAGGATTTGCGAATGAGTTTGCCCAAAGAGTGCTCTAACAGCCCATAGCCAAGGGGATTTGCAGCAATCGTTTCTATACCGGCCGTTGCCCAAGCAGCCCGTTCATAGTTGTTTGGATATACCGACTCTCCCGAATTGGTGCGGGGGTACCCATATTTCTTAACATCCTGCCAGTTTGGCACTTCTTTAATTTGAACAGCAACGCTCACATCATCGATGAAGTGATTCCAACCACGATTAATGCTTAAGTGCTGCTGTACAAAAATGATTCCAATTAAAAGAGGAATAAATAGCAGGATGCTAGATTTCCAATTGCGCTCTCGTTCGGCTCGTTGACGTTTCAGAATTAAGTTTCCAACATAAAGCACCCATGAACCAATCAATATCAGTGCGATACCAATCCCATTGCGTGTATCAATGATGGTGGTAAAGCTAAATAGAATGGTCAAAGTTCCCAATAGCCAAAAGAGATATATTCCCCGGGGCAGCTTAATTTCTTTTTGCCTTAGGGCATCAGCAGTACAGCCACAGATTGCACCAATAAAAAGGTTGCCCATCATCACGGTATTAATTTTGTTGCCAAAAGGACTGGAGAAGTAATAGTTAGGCATGAAGACTAGACCGGACTGACTGTATGCCCCTAGGTAGTGGATCAACAAGTAAATAAAGCTAGAAAGTAGTCCAGCCCACAAAAACTGACTTCGAATGGGCTGGTCGCGCAATATGAGTCCAGAAGCTGCGCCGATGATGGTGGCTAGAAGGACTCTCAACCAAGTGCTGGTCAACTCCTGCGACTGGAGTGCAAACTCTTGGCTAAATCCAATGTAATGAATCAGCACCCAGATAAACATACAGCCGGAAAGAATTGCTGGTGTAAATTGAGAAAGGCGCCCTAAAGAGAGCGCTTTTCTAGAGTCTTTTGGGTAATTTATGAGAAATAAGAGGCCGGCGATAGTGCCAAGTGCCAAAAGGCTATTGCGCAAGGCAATCGTATTTTTGATAGACCAAATAGCAAGCAAGGTGCTGCTAATGAGAATCAGAAGTACGCTCAAAACAGGTAAAGAGCGGTTTGAGCCGGTGGGTTTCATATAATTAAATAATAACGGCTAAATTGGGCTTATTAGCCTCTTCCCATGTGGTGCTGACCAAAAGAGGTGGATGGGTAGGGGGAGTTTCAGTTTAGCTTAATTGCTTAAGCGGCTTAATTGGTGGAAATATTGCGATGATTCTTTTAACGGGTGCAACGGGTTACATTGGCTCCCATACATGGCTGGAGTTATTGCTAGCTGGCTATCAAGTGCTTGGCGTGGATAATTTCGCTAACTCTAGCCCAAAGGCATTGACGCGTCTCGAATCGCTCTCAGGTCAAAAATTAGAATTTATTCAGGGCGATGTTTGTGATCCTGCATTCTTGGAGTCAGTATTTCAGTCGCATTCAATTAAAGGGGTTGTTCACTTTGCAGCCTTAAAAGCAGTCGGCGAATCTTCGTCTAATCCATTGCGCTATTACGAGAATAATTTAGGCGGATTAATTACCCTCTTGCAAATCATGCGAGCACATGATTGCCGCAATTTTGTTTTTAGTTCATCTGCTTGTGTATATGGTGATCCCGATGAGAGCCCTGTTAAAGAGAATGCCGCCTTAAGACCTGAAAATCCTTATGGTCAAACGAAGTTTATGAGCGAGCAAATATTGCGTGATCTTGAAAAATCAGACCCCCATTGGCGTGTTGCGTATTTGCGGTATTTCAATCCTATTGGTGCGCATGAGTCTGGCTTGATTGGAGAAGATCCAATGGGTATTCCGAATAACCTATCTCCTTTAGTTGCGCGAGTGGCCTCTGGAAGGATGGAGGAGTTGAAGGTATACGGCAATGATTGGGAGACTCCAGACGGGACTGGTGTGAGAGATTACATTCATGTGGTTGATTTAGCTCGCGGTCACGTCAAAGCAATTGATTATTTGTTATCGGGAAAACCTTCATTAACCGTGAATCTTGGGACGGGGGTGGGGTATAGCGTAATGGATGTCATTCGCGCTTACGAAGAGGTAATTGGGCGCCCAATTAGGTATCAGGTGACCGATCGTCGGCCTGGAGATGTAGCGCTTTACTACGCCGACCCCTCTCTGGCAGAGGCACTCTTGGGCTGGCGTGCTGAACGTAGCTTAAAACAAATGTGTGCCGATAGTTGGCGTTGGCAATCACAAAACCCAATGGGTTACGAATCCTAGATGGCCGTTGACTTCGTTCTCTACTGTAAGTCTTATCGTAAAGATCTGCTGCGAGTTAAGCGTCTATTAGATTCTTTGCGTCGACACAATATTGAGTCGATTCCTTTTTATATATCTACTCCCGAGTCTGACCATGAGGAGTTGATTGAGTTGCTTGGAGAAGGCAATGATTATCAATGGATTTCGGATGAATCGATTGTGCGCGCCAACCCTCGCGCTCCTCAGGATATTCAATGCACTAAACCTGGCGGCATCGCGCAGCAAGTCATTAAATCTGAGTTTTGGCGTTTGGGTCTTTCCCAAAACTATTTATGCATTGATTCAGACAGTGTTTTTATTCGCGACTTCACAAAATCTGATTTTCTTGCTCCCGATGGAAATCCCTATACCGTTCTTCATCAAAATAAAGAATTTTTTCAGCTGGCGAGTAATCGTGGCCATTTGAGGGTAGAGCGTGATTTACGTATTGAGGCAGAAACAGTAAAAGCCTTATTTGGCAGAGTCGGTCCAAATTACTATTGCGCGCCTGCCCCATTTATATGGTCGGCCAAGGTATGGGAATCTCTGGATCGCAATTATCTGCAACCCAGAGGGATAACTTTGTGGGACCTAATTACCCCTGAACACCCAGAGAGTTTGGTTTACGGAGAGACACTGTTGGCTTATCAGGCGATCCCAGTTCGGACGATTGAACCCTTGTTCCGTATTTATCATTACGATTGGCAATACTATTTAGCGCGTCGCTTTGGGGAAACAGAAGCTAAACTTCGCGAGAACTTTATTGGCGTCATTTATCAGTCAGCCTGGGAAGCGGAGATGGATTTTGGTGCTCCAACCAAATCTTTGCCGTCTAGACTGTTGCGAAAAGCAAAGCGCTTTCTCCGTTTATTGCAAAGCTATCTCTAATGAATAATATGATTGCTGACGAAGGCATGCCTTTGGTCACTGTTTCCATGCCTGCTTTTAATTCTGAGCGCTATATTGCTGAAGCAATCGAAAGTATTTTGGCTCAAACGTATCAAAATTTTGAGTTAATTATTGTTGATGATGGCTCCACAGATCGGACTCGCGAGATTATCGAGGGCTTCACGGATCCCCGCATTATTAAGATTTATTCTGACCAGAACCGAGGGCTAATTACGACCCGCAATCGGATTGCTCAGTTGGCTAAAGGTAAATACCTTGCTTTGTTAGATGCTGATGACCTAGCATTCCCAGAGAGGCTTGCTTTACAAGTTGCTTTTTTGGAGGCTAATCATGCGGATTTGTGTGGTGCCGACCATTGGACCTTAAATCAGGTGACTGGCCAACTCAAGTCCTCAAAGCAGAGGCACGCCAATGCAGATATTCATGCCTTATTGAGCGTATGTAGCCCCGTTTGCAACCCTGCAATGATGGGGCGTTTAGAAATTTTTAGACGCTTTCCCTATAAAGCTTCTTATTTGCATGCTGAAGATTATTGCTTGTGGACAGAAATCGCTCTTGCAGGCTATCGGTTTGCCAACATTAAAAAGAAGTTAATTACCTATCGATTGCATTCGACCCAGACGAGTGTTAACCATCTTCAAGCCGCACGAAATGTATTTTCAGGAGCGCAGGCTAGCTATTTAAAGGGGCTGCACATTCCGCAAGATTGTTTGCCGCGAGCACTTCCTTTTTTTGAGCGCTTGAAATATGGTGTCAAATTTATGGTGCTGATGAATAAAAAGATTTCTAGAATCTCTATTCGGACTAATCAAGAGCTGTATGCACGCTTCCAATTTCGTGGCAATGGAATATTGACGCCATTTACCCGTTTAGAGCGCTTAGTAATTGCCGCTACTGCCAGCTTAGTTGGCAGGTTTAACGGCTAATTAGATCATTCAATGGCAACTTTATTCCATTGAGCAGGCAGTAGGTTGGATAGATCAAGATGTTGATCATTAATCCAGCGATTCGGTGCGAATACCAATCCGCCTGTGTCTTGCTTCAGCCAAGCCCCCCACCAGCTTAAAGAGCTGTTCGCGATAATATGATGTTTGCAAGCAAACATCAGTTGTAGTTCCTGTGCAGCCGCATCAGCTGAAGAAGTATGTTCAATATAAGTCTTTTGCGCACTGGCCCCGAGAGCCTCTTTAGCCCATGCTAAATCATCAGAAAAAATGAAAAAATGGGCATGAGGCTTGGCTACTAATAAGTGTTGAATAGCAGTCTGGTAATAATCAATTGGTAAGGTGCCGTGGTATTGGGCTGCTGCAGGGGAGTGGACATAATCACCTCTACGAATATGCACCATGACAGACTCAGAAGAATGTATTTGTTGTAAATAATCTTGATATGAGGCTGCAATGGCGCTTCTAGTTTTAAATTCTTCCTTTAATTGCTCTCGTATAGCTTCAATGTAGGGGAAAGCCTGCCAATACCCAGAAAGATAAAGATCTCTAGTGGAGATATTTTTTAACCTCAATAACCTTGGATCAAAATCAAATGCATTTCGCTGATACATCACTAGCGACTGTGTTGGTAGAAATGGTTGCAGAATACGGGAAATTTTGCCGAGCTTTTTAGGGAAGACTTCGCCCGTAAACGGAATATCTTGAATATTTAAAAGACTTAATTGCAGTTCTCGGGGGGTCGCGTTACCCTGTGGCGCATCAAACCAGCTACGGTTTAAGGTAAATGCCGTCTGATAGCGCTCTGAAAGAGCTCTAGCAATCGCATATTGAAACATTTGATTGCCGAGCCCCCCTTGAAGGTAGGAATAAATGGCCATAACCCTATAATTAGACCATTACTACGAGCAAAAAACTCATTCCAGCGCTTAACCTTAAATGAATGGCTGTCTATGTTAGTTGGAGGGATTGTCGGATGGGGGGAGGGTCACGATGACATCTTTAACCCCCATAGCCCTAGAAATCGCGATAACTGTCTTGAACCTTTTCGGGTTTTGCGCGCGCAGGCACAAGCTCGCGATATTCAGTTGCATACTCTAGATACTCTCTCTGATAGAGGCATTTCGCCCAATTTCAATCTTTATATTGAATCGCTGCCGATTATTCCGATTGAAGGTTGTAAAAATTACCTCGTACGATTTGAAACTGAGTTAACGGTGCCAGTGAATGGTGATTCAAGTTATCTGAAGCAATTTGATGGCATATTTACCTGGGATTTGGATCTTCTAGACCCCAATTCAAAAAGTACCTTGTCGCAAGAGCTGAAAGAAGTTCCAAAATTTCCTATTGCTTATCCGAATGTATTGCCTACTGACTTTAAGCTTAATGCGATTGTGAATTCTGGTTTTGCTAATCGCGATTTATTTTGCGTATTGATTGGTAGCAATCGCCATGCCAATGTATTGGACTCTCGAGAGCTCTATTCGGAAAGAGTGAAGGCCATACGCTGGCTTGAATCTCATGCCCCCAATGATTTTTCTTTATTTGGCAATGGCTGGCGCGTTCCACCAAAGCGTTTAGGCAGTATCGGCAAGCTTCAATACCGATTCGAAAAAATTATGCCCTTTGTAACCAGAAGACCGGTTTTCCCTAGTTACCAAGGCCCAGCGAATACGAAGTTTGAAGTGTATTCTCGGTCGAAATTCAGTATTTGTTTTGAAAATGCTAGAGACATTCGTGGTTACATTACCGAGAAAATATTTGACTGTTTGTTCGCTGGTTGTGTACCGATTTACTGGGGAGATCCAGCTGTTGAAGCGTTGATACCTACGACCTGCTTTATTGATTTCAGGGAATTCCAGAATCAATCTGACCCCTATGGGGAGCTGTATAGTTACATCAAGAATATGAGTGAAGTAACTTTTCTGGAGTATCAACAAGCAGGTAGAGATTTTTTAAGTTCGCCCAGTTTTGCTCCATTTACTTCTGAAGCATTCGCACAGTCTATTTTGAGGCCAATTGAATCATGATTTTAGTTACTGGGGGCGCAGGTTTTATTGGGGGTAACTTTGTTTTGGACTGGTTAGCCAATCCAAAAGCAGAAGAGATTATTAATCTTGATAAATTGACCTATGCCGGTAATTTGGCCACACTAGCATCTCTTGAGAATGACCCTAGACATATTTTTGTTCATGGCGATATCGGTGACCGCGGATTGGTTGAGAGCCTCTTGCAAAAATATCAACCCCGAGCGATTGTTAATTTTGCTGCTGAAAGTCATGTTGATCGCTCAATACACGGTCCCGCTGATTTTGTCCAAACGAATGTTTTGGGAACATTTCATTTACTGGAAAGTGCTCGAGCTTATTGGAGTTCCTTGCCGCAGGACCAAAAATCATCTTTTCGGTTTTTGCATGTTTCCACCGATGAAGTGTACGGATCACTAAAAGCAGAGGATCCGCCTTTCAGTGAAACCAATACCTATGAACCGAATAGCCCCTACTCGGCCTCCAAAGCAGCTTCTGATCACTTGGTTCGAGCCTGGTTTCATACTTATGGACTGCCTGTATTAACGACGAATTGCTCAAACAATTACGGCCCCTACCATTTTCCAGAAAAGCTGATACCGCTCGTCATTTTGAATGCATTGAATGGTAAGCCGTTGCCAGTCTATGGCGATGGTCAGCAAATTCGTGACTGGCTTTATGTGTCAGATCATTGCTCAGCTATACGTCGTGTATTGGAGCGCGGTCAGATAGGCGAAACTTATAACATTGGTGGCTGGAATGAAAAAGCCAACCTCGATGTTGTCAATACCATTTGTACGGTGCTTGATTCCTTAAAGCCACGCGCTGACCATCAGTCCTATTCTCAGCAAATTACTTTTGTAACTGACCGTCCGGGGCATGATCGTCGCTATGCAATCGATGCAAGAAAAATAGAACGAGAGTTGGATTGGAAGCCGCAAGAAACATTTGATACTGGCATACGTAAAACGGTGCAATGGTATCTTGATAACCCTGTCTGGATAGAAGGGGTTGTGAGTGGCTCGTATCGCGACTGGTTAAACAAGCATTACAGCTAATATGCTGCTGAGCCCATCTCCATTCATACCCTCGCTTTCACATCATTTATCTCCCTATGCACATTCTTGTTTTCGGTAAAGATGGTCAGCTAGGAAAAGCATTCCAAAAGCGATTTTTAGAAAGCGCAGAGAAATCGCACGATATGGCGGTTCAATATGTTGGCCGAGCAGACTGTGATCTGACTGATGCGAACGCTCTTGCCAATCTATTAAAACAAGCCAAGCCTGATCTCATCATCAATGCCGCAGCCTATACAGCTGTTGATAGGGCGGAGAGTGAACCTGAGTTAGCAAAAGCGATAAATACTATCGCCCCTGAGTTGATGGCTCAATATGCGGCAGATCATGGCGCAACCCTGTTGCACTTCTCGACTGACTATGTATTTGATGGAAGCAAATCAGGTTCTTATATTGAGGAGGATTTACGTAATCCGCTTGGTCAATACGGCAAGAGTAAAGCTGAGGGTGAGCAGGCTATTGAAAGAATTTTTCAGGGTGCATCAAAAGGCCGGTACGCCATTTTGCGCACCAGTTGGGTGTATGGTGATGGCGGCAATTTCATTAAAACGATTTTGCGTTTGGCGAAAGAGAGAGAAACACTTGGGGTTATTCAGGATCAATGGGGTGTGCCCACCGCAGCTGACTGGCTTGCTGCTGTAAGTCTAGATTTAATACTGGATGCGCAATGGCAATTATGCAAATTTACTTCCGGCATTTATCACGCAGTTCCACCAGGTGAGACTAATTGGTATGAATTGGCTCGCTTGGCAATTGGCACAGCGCTTGAGGCCGGATCCCCGCTCAAAATTGATCTTGCGAATATCAAACCCATTCAGGCGGTGGACTATCCATTGCCAGCCTCTAGACCCATGAATTCCCGAATGTCTTCAAAGAAATTACAGGAAGCCATCGCCAGGAGTGTTGATGTGTCAAAATTGCAGCGATGGAACTTGCCTTGGGCTGATCAGGTTCGATCTTATGTGCAAGAGCTGGTTAAAAAGCAGATTATTTAAAGGGTGAGTGGATATGGGGCTTAAGCGAAAAGGCATTATCTTGGCTGGCGGCTCAGGAACACGCCTATACCCTGTCACTCAGGCAGTCTCCAAGCAGTTAATGCCGGTGTATGACAAGCCTATGGTGTACTACCCTTTAACTACATTAATGTTGGCGGGAATTCGTGACATCTTACTGATCTCTACCCCTCATGACACCCCGCGTTTTTCTGAACTACTGGGCGATGGATCCCAATGGGGTCTCAATATTGAATATTGCGTTCAACCATCTCCTGATGGTTTGGCACAGGCATTTACTTTGGGCAAATCTTTCATCGGCAATCATCCCAGTGCTTTAGTACTTGGAGATAATATTTTTTACGGCCATGAGTTAGTAAATCATCTTCAAAGTGGTGACCAACGTAAAAAAGGGGCAACCGTTTTCGCCTATCATGTTACTGATCCAGAGCGTTATGGTGTGGTGGAGTTCGATCAGAATGCTAAAGCACTCTCTATTGAAGAAAAGCCATCAAAGCCGAGAAGTAGTTATGCGGTGACTGGCTTATATTTTTATGACAATCAAGTGTGTGATATCGCAGCTTCGATTAAGCCCAGCGCTCGCGGGGAGCTTGAAATCACGGACGTCAATCGTTTTTATCTCGAAAGAGACGAGTTAAACGTAGAGATGATGGGTCGAGGCTTTGCATGGCTTGATACGGGGACGCATGATTCATTGCTGGATGCTGCAGGCTTTATCGCTACACTCCAAAAGCGTCAAGGCCTTATGGTGGCTTGTCCTGAAGAGATCGCCTACCGACAGGGTTGGATTACTGCCGATACTGTGCAAAAGGTGGCCGCTCAACTAAGCAAGAATAGTTATGGGCAGTATCTGAATAAGATTTTGCAAGAACTCAATCGCTCTTATTAGTCTTCATTCATAACACTACATTACCCAAGCAAAGCCTAACGTGTCTAATCCTACTGCAACGAGTAAGTTAAAGGTTGAAACTACTGCCATACATGATGTATTGGTGATAGAGCCCAAGGTATTTGGCGATGAGCGTGGCTGGTTTACTGAGTCCTTCAATGCCTTGGATTTCTCACAAGCAACTGGCTTATCGGTTGATTTTGTACAGGATAACCACTCGTTTTCGAGACAATGGACATTACGGGGGATGCACTTTCAACAAGAGCATGCTCAAGGTAAGTTGGTGCGTGTCGTTGCGGGAGCGGTCTTTGATGCTGTGGTGGATCTTCGTAAAACATCTCCGACTTTCGGTAAGTGGGCAGGGGTTGAATTGAGTGCCCAAAATCACCGGCAGCTATGGATTCCACCGGGTTTGGCGCATGGATTTCTAGTGCTATCTGAAACTGCTGAGTTCTTATATAAAACGACTGATTACTACTATCCCCAAAGCGAGGTTTGCTTAGCATGGAATGACCCTAGTGTTGCGATTGATTGGCCCTTGCCTCCAGGTGTATTACCGAATGTGAATGCTAAGGATGCAGCAGGGCTATCTTGGGATGCTGTTCCCAAGTTTTAGTTGGGCCTCAAACAGGCGATAATCCGTCCATGAGCATTTCCTCGCCCTCATCTCTAAATCTAGATCGTCCAAAAGTATTGTTGGTCAAGCTTTCTTCATTAGGGGATGTGCTGCACAATCTGCCGATTGGTTGGGATTTACGAGCACGTTTACCTGATGCTCAAATTGATTGGGTGGTCGAAGAAGGGTATGTTCACTTACTCGAACCTTTGCTCACAAAGCCTGGCTTTCGCGGCATTGATCGCATTATTCCGTTTGGTTTGCGTCGCTGGAAAAAAGAGTTATTGAATCTCAGCACTTGGCGAGAATTTTTTGCATTTAAATCACAGTTACAAGAAGTCTCATACGATGTTGTGATTGAAAC
>CAITHY010000115.1 GCA_903892315.1 uncultured beta proteobacterium
AGAATTAAGCGGCAGCGCTGACTACGGATTTAATCCGAGTAACTAAAGCAGCAAAAGCCGCTTTGTCAGCAATGGCCATATCTGAAAGCACTTTACGATCGAGATCGATAGAGGCTTTCTTCATACCATTCATGAATACGCTGTAGTTCATGCCATGCTCACGCACAGCCGCATTGATACGGGCGATCCACAAAGCGCGGAACACACGTTTCTTATTGCGACGGTCACGATAAGCATATTGACCAGCGCGCATAACTGCTTGCTTAGCAATACGGAATACGTTTTTACGACGACCACGATACCCTGTTGCGGCATCGGTGATTTTTTTATGACGGGCTCTTGCGGTAACCCCACGTTTGACTCTTGGCATTGAATTCTCCTATCTAGTCTGAGGTTAAGCGTAAGGAAGCATGGAGCGAATAGACTTAACGTCTGCCTTCGCAACTTCGGTGGAACCACGCAAATGACGCTTGTTCTTAGTGGTTTTCTTGGTGAGGATATGGCGTTTGAAAGCCTGTCCTCGTTTGATCGATCCGCCTGCGCGAACCGTGAAGCGCTTCTTAGCGCTACTCTTGCTCTTCATCTTGGGCATAAAGCACCCCTTCTTATTTTGCGCAACATAGGTGGTAACCGACGGTTACTCTTCCTGTACCCAGAAGCACATCACTACCTAAACCACAAGTTGCAATAACTTGTTACTTAGCCTTACGAATGGGAGCCAGCACCATGACCATCTGCCGACCCTCCATCTTTGGAAACTGTTCAACTTGACCAAACTCTTCCAGGTCCAACTTCAAACGTTCCAACATTCTGGCTCCGATTTCTTGGTGGGCCATCTCACGACCCCGAAACCGCAGCGTAATCTTTGTCTTATCGCCATCTTCCAAAAAGCGGATTAGGTTACGTAGCTTCACACCATAGTCACCATCGTCTGTGCCGGGACGGAATTTCACTTCCTTCACCTGAATCACTTTTTGCTTCAGCTTGGCTTCATGCTGACGCTTGGCTTCTTGGTACTTGAATTTGCCAAAGTCCATGATTCGGACTACTGGGGGTTCAGCTGTCGGAGCAATTTCCACCAAATCGGTTTCTTTCTCTTCTGCTAAAGCCAGGGCTTCACTCAACTTAACTACACCGATGGCTTCACCATCGATTCCAATCAAACGCACTTCAGGAGCAGTTATTTCCCGATTAATGCGCTGCAATTTTTCAGTAGCGATCTTCTAATTCCTCTAAAAAAACAATAAAAACCATTCCACCCCTAGCTAGGCTCGGGTCCGACTTTCTGGGAAATATCCTGCTGGAGTCGGGCAACGAAGGCATCAAGAGGCATTACGCCTAAATCCACTCCGCCACGGGCACGAACGGCCACCGTATTACTTTCACGCTCTTTATCGCCAACAACTAGCAAAAATGGGAGCTTCTGTAATGCGTGCTCGCGTATTTTATACGTAATTTTCTCATTCCGCAAATCCGATTCAACTCTAAACCCTTGTTTTTTCAGAGATTGCTGGACTTCTTTGGCATAAGCGGCTGAATTTTCCGAGATATTGAGGACTACAGCTTGGGTAGGAGCAAGCCAAACTGGCATATTTCCAGCATGGTTTTCGATCAAAATCCCAATAAAACGCTCTAAAGAGCCCACAATTGCCCGATGGAGCATGACTGGGGTCTTGCGACTGTTGTCTTCTGCCACATATTCAGCCCCTAATCGGGCTGGCATCGAGAAATCCACCTGAATCGTGCCGCATTGCCAAGTTCTGCCAATCGAGTCTTTGAGGTGATATTCGATCTTCGGGCCATAAAAAGCCCCCTCACCGGGCAATTCTTCCCATTCTTGACCTGAGGCCATAAGGGCTCCTCGCAGAGCGGCTTCGGCTTTATCCCAAATCGCGTCATCACCCACCCGCTTAGCGGGACGCAATGCCAATTTGACTGCAACCTCAGTAAAGCCAAAATCCTGATATACATGGCGTACTGCTTTATCAAAGGCCGCTACTTCAGCCTGAATCTGATCTTCGGTACAGAAAATATGACCATCATCTTGAGTGAACCCGCGTACGCGCATCAAGCCATGCAATGCACCCGATGGTTCATTGCGATGACATTGTCCAAACTCACCATAGCGCAATGGCAACTCACGATAGCTATGTAAGCCAGCATTAAAGATTTGCACGTGGCCAGGACAGTTCATCGGCTTTAATGCATAAGCCCGATTCTCTGACTCGGTGGTGAACATATTCTCTTTGTAGTTATCCCAATGTCCAGATTTTTCCCAGAGTCCACG
>CAITHY010000116.1 GCA_903892315.1 uncultured beta proteobacterium
AGGTAGGATTTTAAAGTAAAAAGTGGGGTAAGCAAGAAAGTTATGGGGTTAATCTCGGGTTAATCTGTATCCATAGGAAAAAGGGAGCATTTATGAGCGTTTTAAAGGAGTTTCGGGACTTTGCCGTAAAGGGTAATGTGATTGATTTGGCGGTGGGCGTCATTATTGGCGGTGCTTTTGGGAAAATCGTGGATTCCCTAGTAAATGACATCGTTATGCCGGTTATTTCGACTCTTTTGGGGGGTCATATCGACTTTACCAACCTATTTATCGTCCTAGGACATGTTCCAGAGGGCGTTCCTAGAACCTTCGATGCTCTCAAAAAAGCCGGGGTGCCCATCTTTGCCTATGGCAATTTCATCACCATTTCCATCAATTTTGTCCTACTGGCATTCGTAATCTTTCAAATGGTCAAGGTGGTGAACAAAGTGCGCTTGATAGATGCTCCTCCTCCATCTCCAGTGCCGGAAGATGTCGTTTTGCTGCGCGAGATTCGCGATAGCCTAAAAAAATAATTTGCTGACCGCTGATACAAAATGTTGAATCGACTCTGGTTACTATTTGCACAATCAGTAACAGTGATGCTGGCTGCGTGGTTCATTATTGCTACGCTCAAGCCTGGATGGCTCTCAGGTTCACAAATGGGCACTATGGTGCAAAGCGTCACACTGAGCGAGGACACTTACGATAACTCTGCACTTAGTCCAGGCTCGTATCACGATGCCGTAAAAAAATCGATGCCTGCTGTCGTCAATATTTTTACGAGCAAGGCAAATACAAAACCTAAAACTCGCAAAGAGAATAGCAACAAATCTGCAGATCCTTTATTTAAATTCTTCTTTGGAGATCAGCCACCAGACGCCGAACCTAATTCCAGCCTAGGTTCTGGGGTGATAGTCAGCCCAGAGGGAATGATTCTCACCAATTATCACGTCATCAGTGATGCTGATGAAATTGATGTGACACTCTCTGATGGTAGAAAAGTAAAAGCCAAAATTATTGGTGGCGATCCCGAGACAGATATTGCGGTATTAAAGATTGATGTCAAACAATTGCCAACGCCGATCACCTTAGGAAAAATTGAATCGATTCACGTCGGTGAGGTCGTGCTCGCTATTGGCAATCCGTTTGGCGTAGGTCAAACCGTTACCTCCGGAATTATTTCTGCCTTAGGCCGCGATCATGTGGGCATTAATACTTTTGAAAACTTTATTCAAACGGATGCCGCCATTAATCCTGGAAATTCTGGTGGCGCCTTGGTAGATACACGAGGACATTTGATTGGCATTAACACTGCTATTTATTCCAATAACGGAGGTTCAATGGGAATTGGTTTTGCTATCCCCGTTAATCTTGCAAAACAGGTGATGGAATCGATTCTGACTAATGGCAGCGTTACTCGTGGCTGGATCGGGGTTGAGCCTCAAAATTTATCCAAGGAGCTCTCGGAGTCGCTAGGTCTCCCCCAAAATACCGCTGGGGTACTACTGTCAGGGGTTTTGGAGGGTGGGCCTGCAGCCAAGGGTGGCATCAAACCTGGGGATGTTCTAGTAGCCGTTAACGACAACACCACCAAAGATGTTAGGCAGCTACTGAATCAAATTGCGCAAATTGGTCCAGGTAGTGAAGCGACGCTCAAAATCTTACGCAAAGATAAGGAATTGGAACTAAAAGTTCAAGCGGGGAAAAGGCCAACCCCAAAGACCATGAATTAGCACGAGAGCTCATTCATAAAAACTTATCTAGCCAGTATTTTGAATAAGAAGTCTTCAGCGCAAGCTGTGTTGTTGGTTGTGGTGCCGCACTCGATATCCACTGTACCATTTTGCGCCAATAGAACACGATTTTGTGAGGTCACTGGCTGATAGTTGAAGGGCAAAGTACTCGAGCCCAACTTATCTTTAATATCGCCCAAAATCATGCGATAAATTTCAACATGGTAACTATCAAAACGACTATCGCTCGTGGCACAGGATCGGGATGGAGGACTCTCTAAGCCCCATGGTGGCGCTAGATACATAAACGCCGGAGCTAATAAAATGGTTGCGGTAGCTAAAGCTGCTGAGCTTTGAAGTTTTCTCAAAAAGCAAGGATGTAGGTAAACAAAACCCACTATTTTTGTAGATTCAACAGATATCTATGGAATAGTCAAGAAGAAACATCAACATAGACCAAGTTTTTGAAGATGCCACTCACTTTTAGGTGAAAAAAATTCAGCTCATCATTTAACTCACAACATCCATCTAAGACTCATTGCAGAGGGTGCTATGTAACTCCGAATTACCAATATCCCCCAAGCGCTTTGATCAATAAAACCCGATCAATTAGCAATTGTGTTTGGTAGTCAATCTGAACCGTCCGAGCTCTGGATTGATCAATGGCAGCATCAACAATTTCTAGGTAGCCAGCAACGCCTTCTCGATATCTGACCGTAGAAATCTTATAAGTTTTTTCGGCATACATTAAGTTATTTTCAACGTTTACTAAAGATTCTTCACGATTCTTTAATTGCACCAATACATCCTCTACCTCTTTAATAGCAACAAGCACAGTATTTTTATAGACCGCTGTATTTTCAGCGTTCTTCGCGATTGCCTGATCAACAATCGCAGATCTTCTACCACCATCAAAAATAGTTAAAAATGCTAGCGGTCCTATCGTCCAGAAAGCATTAGGGGCAGCAAGAATATTGGCTTGATTTGCAGTTTGATAACCACCAAAAGCGGACAAAGATAAAACTGGGAAAAAGGCACTTCTTGCGACACCAATTTCTGCATTACTAGCTGCCACCCTTCTCTCGGCAGAGGCAACATCAGGGCGACGCTCAAGCAAGGTGGAGGGAATAGATACAGCGACAGGAGCAAGTTTTAGATTATCAACACTGCCCCTTGGCAAGGAGAATGAGGAGGGAGACTCTCCCACCAGAACAGCAATCACATGCTCTAGTTGTGCACGGCGGGTTTGTAGTGCCTTTTCACGAATACGCCCACTCTCAACCAAACCCTGCACCCTGTAAAAATCGACCCCAGTGTTAATGCCTTCTTTGTAACGCTTTTGCATTAAATCGGCTTGTTTTTGATACATACTTAAATCTTGCTGCAAAATATCTTGCTGAGATTCAACACCTCGCATCGCAATGTAACTGCTGACGAGATCAGCCTGAATCATTAAACGTACTGACTCTAAATCCTCTTGACTAGCCTCCGCTAACGCCGATGCCGAATCAATGCCGGAACGAACGCGACCCCATAAGTCAACCTCATATGTTGCTAGGCCGCCAAAAAAATTATTGTCATAAATATTCGGTTGATTTGCACCTCGCAAAGGTCTACCTATAGACTGTCGGTTTTCAGTCGCAGCGCCGGTTACGGCAATTTGTGGGTAAAGTCCTGCATTATTTACCGCCAAGAATGCACTTGCATTTTCATATCGAGCCACAGCGGCGGCAATTTGAAAGTTATTGGTCTCAGTTTTTGCAACCAATTGATCCAAAATCGGATCGCTAAAATTTTTCCACCACGAGCCTCTTTTCATCTGATCGGCAGGTTTAGCGACTACCCAATCCTGAGCAATCTCCTTAAAATTACTTGGCATTTGTATTTCTGGGCGCTTGTAGTCGGGTGCAAGCGAGCACCCGTAGCAGACGCTGAGTAGCCCAACCCCCAGGAAATGTCGAAATTTATTTAACATACTATTTCGCCTTATTTCCATTCGACTGTTTTGCAAGCACCACTACTTCGCCATCAATCAATGAATCTGGTGGATTATTTATAATCTTAGATTGATTCGTAATTGGTCCAATCACCTCAACCTCTTGGCCAAAATCTCTACCAATTACGACCTTGGTAAATACCGCCTTTTGATCTTTATCAACCTCTGCCAAGAATGCTCCGTTCTTGCGAATAATTAAGGCTGAAGATGGTACCCGCGGAATATTCCGATCAGAAGGCAGATCAATGTTCACTTGGGCAAACTCGCCTGCAGTCAAGGTATGATCTTGATTATCCATTTCAATCTCTATGAGGACCGTTCCAGAATTTTCATTTACAGCGCCAGCGGAACGAACTACCTTGGCTTCAAATACTTTTTCCGGAAACTCAGGAACACGAATTCTTGCCGGAATGCCTGGCTGAATATCATTCATAAATACCTGTGGAATATTCACAAATAGTCGTAACTTATCAATATTAGCAACGTTAAATAGTGGCTTCCCTGCACCCGCAGTTACCAAAGCCCCCACATCAATATTGCGTTCGGTAACCTGTCCTGCAAATGGCGCTGGAATATTTTTATAGTCAGAGAAGATTTCAGCTTTTTGTAAATTTGCCTCAGCAATTTGACGCAAAGATTTTCTGGTCTCATATTCAGTGGTCTTTTGATCCAGCTCTTGCTTTGAGACAGCATCTTCTGCAAAAAGATTCTTCCATCTTGTTAAGGAGATCTTAGCTAGAGCCTCATTGCTCTTTGCGGCAATCAAGTCAGATTTTGCTTGCTGTAGTTGCTGATCAACTTCTGGAGCCTCAATTCTTCCTAGAATCTCACCTTTTTTAACTTCAGCACCGATATCCTTATCCCATTTCTTCATATAACCATTTACACGAGAATAAATTGGTGCATTTAAGTAAGCTTCGAGGCGACCCGGAAAGGAAATGGAGTTTTCAGCACCGCCAACCGCTGGCATAACAACGGTAACTATTCTTTGTGCATTTTCTTCAGAACGAAATTTAGCGGAAATAAAACCGTAAATGCGAAATCCAAAATTGAGGATGACGATCACGAGCACCACTTGGACCATACGTTGTTGATTTTTTTCTAGCCCCTGATATTTCCGATAAAGCGTAATTAAAAATTCCTTTGCTATAGCAACATACTTCTTGAGCAATGGGAGGACATTTTTTAAAGAATCTTTATTGAATTTAATTGTTTTCATACTTTTTCTGATCCATAGTTTTTATGTACAAGGCTAAACACAACCGGTACAAAAATAAGAGTTGCGAACGTTGCAAAAATGAGTCCCCCTACAACGGCTCTGCCAAGAGGGGCATTCTGCTCGCCGCCCTCACCAAGACCCAATGCCATTGGGG
>CAITHY010000117.1 GCA_903892315.1 uncultured beta proteobacterium
AAGCAGCGTAAGTTAGGGCAGTAATTGAAATCGTAGTAGAAGAGGGTAATTTTGCATGTCATTTGATATTTTTTTGCAGTACCTGCTCAATGGTTTGATGTTGGGTGTAATTTATGCAATCGTGGCAGTTGGATTTACCCTCTACTTCGGTGTTTTGGATGTTATTAAGTTTTCTCATGGCGATATCCTGATGGTGGGGGCCTTTGCGGGCCTCACCGCTTATATTGGTATAGCTGAGACATTTACCTCGCCTTGGCTGCAGCTTTTGGTATTAATAGTGGTAAGCCTGGCAGTAGCTGCTTTTCTTGGTGCTGTTATTGCGCGCTACCTGATTCTGCCCTTGCAGAAAGCGCCCCCAATCAATACTTTATTAGTGACTTTGATGTTGGGTCTCGCGCTACGCGAAATGGTCCGCTTGTTTTACCCTAATGGATCCAACCCAAAACCTTTCCCAAAATTATTACCGGTAGATGGCATCGCTCTCGGTGAATTTACTTTGCGTTCTGACAGCCTCATCTTGCTGATTACCGGAGTGTTAACCATTGTTGCTGTCCAACGCCTCATTACCAAGAGCAAAATTGGTTTGGCTATACGTGCGGTTGCGCAAGATAGCGAAACAGCACGCATTATGGGCATTAACTTTCACCGCATCGTGTTGATTACTTTCATGCTGGGATCTGCCTTAGCTGCGCTCGCAGGTTTAATGAATGGTTTGTATTACAACGAGGTCAACTTCAGCATGGGTTTATTGCTGGGTGTGATCGGCTTCTCGGCTGCAGTAGTGGGTGGCTTGGGAAATTTCTATGGAGCGATTGTGGGAGGGTTCTTGTTTGCAGGACTTCAAACCATTGGCGCTGTTTTGTTGCCAGCCATCATGCCTAGCGTTCCTAGCGCTTATAAGGATGTCTTTGCATTTGCAGTAATTATTATCATCATGGGATTGAAGCCAACAGGCTTGATTTCTGAAAAATCCAGCGAGCGAGTTTAAGTATGAAGTTATTAATATCTACCTTCATTGCCTGCCTGGTCTATAGCATTCTGTTATTAGGCTCCGAAAATCAGTTGGAGGTTGGCGCTCTCGTGATCCTCGCCTTTGTAACCAGTTTAGTTGGTAAAAAAATGGGGCTGATGGATAAGCTAGCGATTGCCGTAAGAGAGCATCCACAGTTTCCTGCTTACGCATCGATTGCAGGCGTGCTCATCACCATGTTGGTGTTCCACAATTCACACTTCGCACTCTTGATGCTGGCTACAGTGCTGATCTATTCCATCGTTTGCCTAGGATTAAACATTCAATTTGGTTATGTCGGCATTGTGAACTTTGCAGGCGCTGCATTCTTTGGTATCGGTAGCTATACCGCTGCGATTCTAGCTATGCATACCGCAATTCCACACTTACTGGTTCTATTTATCGCTGCCGGTATCTCCGCCTTGATTGGCTGCATATTGATTTACCCAGTGCTGAGAACGCGCGGGCACTATGCGGCATTAGTCACCATTGCATTTGGCATCCTCTTCCGTAACTTTTTGGAGGTGAATGATACCTTGGGTGGGCCGCAAGGTCTGAAGATTCCTCCGCTCACTATTTTTGGCTGGAATTTATCTGATGGTTTGGATATCGGTGGTTTTGAACTGTCTTTTTACATTCCTTATTTGCTAATCGCATTAATCTTATTGATTGCTAGCTTCAGAATTACCCGAAATCTAGAACGCTCATGGATTGGCTTAAGCATGGACATGGTCCGTACCGATGAAATTGCCGCCTCTACTTTTGGCGTCAACATTGCGCATTGGAAAGTAGTGGCGTTTACATTGGGTAACTTCATTGCCGGTATGGCGGGGGCGCTCTATGGAATGATGACCGCCTATGTTGCCCCTAATAACTTTACCTTTGCCGACTCTTTGATTTTGGTGTCGATTGTGATTTTGGGCGGGATTGGCAACCCATGGGGAATCATTCCTGCGGCAGCTATTGTGGTAATTCTTCCTGAGAAACTTCAGTTCATTCAGGAATATCGTTTCTTACTCTATGCCATTGTGGTGATCTTGATCTTGCTATTCCGTCCCGATGGTTTATTACCAAGGCGAATTCGTGAGTATTTCCCAGGCAACAAAGCGGGAGGTCAAAAATGAATTCATCGACATCCGTGAAGAAGCAGATTCTGGTTGCAGAAAAACTCACCATGCGTTTTGGTGGTGTGACAGCATTAGATTCATTAGACCTTCATGTAAATGAAGGTGAGGTATTAGGCTTGCTAGGTCCCAATGGCTCCGGTAAGACTACTTTCTTTAATGTGATTACTGGTCTGTATCGGGCAAGTTCAGGAAGTGTTTCTTTTCGTGGCGAGGATTTGACTGATGCTACTGCGCAGCAAGTGTATCTGCATGCGATTACTCGAACCTTTCAACGCTCACGCTTATCTTTGCCTCTGACCGTCTTTGACAACATCGCCATTGGTGATAATCGTCGCTTAAATACTGGGTTAATTTTCAATCTTTTTCAAAGAGAAAAATTCAAGCAAGAATACGATGGCTTAGTTGAGCAGGTAAGGCAATTGCTCCTGACCTTTAATCCTAAGTTGGCAGACAAAATATTTGAGCCTGTAGCTAGTTTGCCAATGATTGATCGCCGCCGTATCGAAATCTGCAGAGCCTTGATCAGTCAACCGGATTTACTCCTTTTGGATGAGCCTTCAGCTGGTATGACTCATGATGAGACGGCTGAAGTCATGGATGATATTTTGCAAGTCCGCAGCAAGATTAAGCCATTCACCATTATTTTGATTGAGCATGAGATGGGTTTGATTCAACGCATGACTGAGCGTTGCATTGTGCTGAATTATGGCAAGAAGATTGCCGAGGGAACGTACGATGAGATTGTGAATAACCGCGAAGTGCAAGTTGCTTATTTGGGGCAGGAATAATTATGGCCTTATTAGAGATTGAACACGTCTATACCGCATACGATCGCATCGATGTATTAGAGAACGTATCCATCAAAGTCGAGAAGGGTGAGATCACCTGCATACTAGGTGCTAATGGAGCTGGTAAATCGACTTTAATTCGATCCGTCCTAGGATTGACTCCATCTAATCGTGGAAAAATCATTTTTAATGGCGTAGATATCGCCCATTTGCCAACACATCGCATTATTGAGGCGGGGATTGCCTGTGTTCCGGAAGGGCGTCGCGTATTTCCGCGCATGACTGTGGATGAAAATCTATCTGCTGGAGCTTATTTGGTCACAGATAACAAAGTCATTGAAGAGCGTCGTGAACATGTGAAGCATTTATTTCCGCGTCTTGCAGAGCGCTCCAACCAGCTAGCAGGCACCATGTCCGGTGGTGAGCAGGCCATGCTGGCTATTAGTCGCAGCTTGATGAGTTCGCCGGAGTTACTCATATTTGATGAGCCCTCATTGGGTTTATCTCCTTTATTTGTTAAAGAAAACTTTAAGATCATTAAAGAAATCAATCAAATGGGGACTACAGTCCTATTGGTTGAGCAGAATGTTCGACAAACCTTGGCAATTGCCCATCGTGGATATGTCATATCTAAAGGGCAGGTAGTTGCTGAGGGAAGCTCTGCTGAATTAGCTGAGAATGCCGAAGTACAAGCGGCTTATTTTGGATAACTGAAGATGACTACTCGTATTCCTGATCCAATTGAATTAACTCAAGAGCTGATTCGCTTCAATACAATTAATCCTCCAGGAAATGAAGATCAAGTTTGCAACTATTTAGCCAAGCTTTTAGGGTCAGTCGGCTACGATTGCCGCAAGATTGAATTTGCACCGCACCGAATGAGCTTGGTTGCCAAAATTGGCGCTTGTACCGATCAAAAACCCAGTATTTGTTTTACAGGGCATGTGGACGTGGTTCCCCTGGGTGCCCGTACCTGGAAATATGAACCCTTTGCTGGGCTTATTGAAGATGGCAAGCTCTATGGTCGCGGCTCTAGCGATATGAAGAGTGGCGTAGCTGCGTTTGTTGTTGCGGCTATGCAAATGGCAGCATCAGCAAAGCAGGGGGCTGGTGTCAGTATGATCATTACCGCAGGGGAGGAGACGGGCTGCGAAGGCGCATTTCATTTGGCGGCGAACCAGGAGATATTAGAGTTTCTAGGCCCTGCTGGGTGCTTTATTGTGGCTGAGCCAACTGCCAATGAGCCCTTGCTAGGTCATAAAGGAGCTTACTGGCTAAAGGCTTCTACCGATGGCGTTACCGCGCATGGCTCGATGCCTGAGCGTGGCGACAATGCGTTTTATAAATTAGCTAAGGCTGCCTTAACCCTAGAGCAATTTTCCTTTGATACTCCTGTGCATGAGTTGATGGGTCAGGGCACCCTCAATGTAGGGACTGCCAAATCGGGTATCAATATCAACTCTGTTCCTGATGCGGCTGAAATGACGCTGGATATTCGTACGGTTGCTGGACAAAGTCATCAACATATTTACGGCTGTCTATGTAAAGCACTAGGCCCTGCTGTTCGTCTGGACACTATTATTGATATTGAGGGGGTATTCACACCCGCAACAGATCCTTGGATGGCAAGGGTGTTTGATTTTTGCGAAAAGATGAATGGGGTGCGTCCAATTGAAAAGACGGTGTCCTACTTTACCGATGCCTCAGCATTAAAGCCTGCTATCGGCAATCCTCCTACAGTCATTCTGGGGCCAGGCCAGCCAGAAATGGCCCATCAAACTGACGAATTTTGTTATGTGAACAAAATTACAGACGCAACCCAATTATTTTCCGAATTAATCCTTGATTGGCAGGCCCACTAGCTCTTCGCCCTCTATAAATGTTGCATTGCAATATATCAATTCTTAGTTAAGATAAGCACACCATTAAAAGGGGTAAGGAACTTACCTCTGAAACCCAATAAAGAATTTATAGGAGAGCACGCATGACTGAATTGAACGTCAATGGCAAAAAATACAAGGTGGACGTTGATCCAGATACCCCCTTACTTTGGGTAATCCGCGAACAGGTCGGTTTAACTGGCACCAAGTATGGATGTGGAGTGGGTCAATGTGGTGCGTGCACAGTGTTATTTGAGGGTCAGGCTATGCGTAGCTGCTCACTTCCTGTAGCAGCTGCCGAAGGTAAAAAAATTGAGACGATTGAAAGTTTGGAAAAGAGTGGTCAGCTATCC
This sequence comes from uncultured beta proteobacterium, assembly GCA_903892315.1. The sequence goes on from CAITHY010000117.1 coordinate 5,158, forward strand.
AAAGTTCAAAAAGCGTGGGTAGACAATCAAGTGCCTCAGTGCGGTTACTGTCAGTCCGGCATGGTGATGGCAACCACCGCTTTATTAAGAAATAATCCAAAGCCTACCGATGCGCAAATTGATGAGTCCATTACGAACATCTGCCGCTGTGGAACATTCCAGCAAGTGCGCGCAGCGATTCATGCGGCTAGCAAGGCTTAAGGGGAAAAACATGACTACAAATACAAACATTTCTCGTCGTCACTTTGTCATTGGTTCTAGCGCTATTGCAGCTGGCCTAGCTATCGGCTTTGATTTTTCTTTTATTTCTACTGCAAATGCTGCTATGGGGACCGGCACAACGGCGATGGCCCCGTTATCTACCCCAGAAATTGGTATCTGGGTTGTGGTTAAGCCAAACGATGATGTTGTTGTCAGGATTGTTCGCTCAGAAATGGGTCAAGGAACCATTACTGGCTTAGCGCAAATGGTTGCTGAAGAACTTCAATGCGACTGGAAAAAAGTAAGCTATGAATACCCATCTCCAGCTGAAAGCTTGGTGCGTAAGGCGGCTTGGGGTAGCTATTCAACTGGCGGAAGTCGTGGTATTCGTACTTCTGAACAGTATGTTCGTAAGGGTGGCGCCGCTGCCCGCATGATGCTTATTCAGGCTGCAGCTAATCAATGGAATGTACCCGCCTCTGAGTGCGTTGCTATGAACGGCGTCATTACACACACACCATCTGGCAAGAAAACGACCTTTGGAAAAGTTTCTGTTGCTGCATCCCAGCTGGAAGTCCCTAAAGAGGTTCCATTAAAAGATCCAAAAGAGTGGAAACTGATCGGTAAGCCGGTGAATCGTATTGATGGTGTTGCTGACAAGGTGACTGGCCGTCAGGTTTACGCAATTGATTTGAAGATGCCTGGCATGTTAGTTGCAACCATTAAACAGTGCCCAGTGTTTGGCGGCAAAGTGAAGGCTTACGACGCTGCGAAAGCTATGAACGTTAAGGGTGTTAAGAAAGTAGTGCAAGTTGGTGATAATGCTGTTGCTGTTATCGCTGATACGTTCTGGCATGCTAAAACTGGTCTTGAGCAGGTCAATATTACTTGGGATGAAGGCGTCAATGCTGCTGTTTCTAGTGCCTCTATTAAGAAAAATTTAGAGGAAGGCTTGACAGCAAATGACGCTTTTGTTGGGAGCGCCAATGGTGATGTGAAGGCCGCCTTTGCAAGCGCCTCCAAAACCATGGAGGCAACGTATTTCTATCCATTTTTGAGTCACGCAACCTTAGAGCCACAAACTGCAACCGCAAAGTGGACGCCAGAGATGTGTGAAGCATGGGTTCCAACCCAGGATGGTGAGGCATCATTAGCTGCGTTGATAGCGGCAGCTGGTTTGCCGGCTGAAAAGTGCAATGTCTACAAAGTAAACCTCGGAGGTGGCTTTGGCCGTCGTGGCGCTTTTCAGGACTTCACAACTCAGGCAGTTAACATTGCCAAGCAAATGCCAGGTACACCTATCAAGTTGATTTGGACTCGTGAAGAGGACATGACGCATGATCACTATCACCCAGTCATGATGTGCAAGATGTCCGCATCGATTGACGACAAGAAAAATGTGACGGGTTTAAATATGCGTTTATCTGGGCAATCCATTTTGGCTGCAGTTCGTCCAGCAGTGGTAGCTTCGAATAAGGGCAAGGATCCTGCAGCGTTTCAGGGTGTAGATGAATCTGGTGAGCATGGTATTACTTATCAATTCCCGAATTTAAATATTGACCATGCGATGCGTAACACCCATGTTCCCCCAGGCTTCTGGCGTGGTGTAAACGTCAATCAAAATGCTATCTTCTTAGAAACATTTATGGACGAGTTAGCTGAAGCTACCGGTAAGGATGCTGTAGAGTTCCGTAGGCAGCATATGCAGGATTATCCACGCGCTATAGCAGTCCTTAATGCGGTAGCTGATGGTATTGGTTGGACTAAACCAGCTGCGCCTGGAGTTTATCGTGGTGTCGCACAGATGCATTCTTATGGAAGCTATGTGGCCGCTGCTTGCGAACTCTCTGTGAGCAATGGTACTGATGTGAAAATTCATCGTATCGTAGCTGCAACCGATCCAGGTTATGCTGTGAATCCAGCGCAAATTGAGCGTCAGGTTGCTGGATCCTTTGTTTATGGCTTATCAGCATTATTTGAAGAAGAAATTACCATTGAAAATGGTGCTGTAGTGCAAAAGAACTTTGATACCTTCAACTCGATTCGTCTCTCTCAAATGCCTAAAGTTGAAACCATCATCATTCAGGGTGGTGGCAAAGAATGGGGTGGGGTAGGTGAGCCAACTATTGCGGTAGCTGCACCTGCGGTACTCAACGCATTCTATCGAGCAACCGGCAAACGCTTGCGCACAGTGCCTTTGAAAAACAGCGGTATCAAGCTGGTTTAAGAGTTAGTTCACAGTGAAATTGTGTCGATGAGAAAGAGGATTGCACTAGCGTTTTCATGGCTAGTCATCCTCAATCTCCATGTTGTGCATGCTCAAGTCGTCACAGGGTATTCGATTTTCGAACCCCTTTCTTCTGAGGCGGGCAATCCCGTGCGGGGTAGAGCAATTGTGGCAAGTCGCCAAACGGGCTTGTGTTTGTTATGCCATAGTGGCCCGTTTCCAGAAGAGCGCTTTCAAGGGAACCTAGCCCCTGAACTGAAGGCGAGCGTAGCCCGCTTAAATGCTCCTCAACTCAGGGCGCGTATTGTGAATGCAGCGCACTTCAATCCACAAACCATCATGCCAGCCTACTATCAAGCCAGCCATCTTAATCGCGTAGCCCCTAAATTTGTTGGTCAAACGATACTCAATGGTCAAGAGATCGAAGACGTGGTTGCTTTCTTAATGACTTTAAATAATGAAAACTCACTGAGCTCTAGATGAAAAACATCATTCACTATCATCGCCGGCAATGGCTCAAGCAGGCTCAGGGTCTTGGACTGCTAGCCTTTGGCTTTTTAGCAAATCCCTTAGTAGCCTTTGCTAAAAAAGCGGATGCGGATGAGGCCATTAAAAAGATCGCTGGTGGCGCCGCCATTCGGGAGGGTAAGGTGACCTTAACCATTCCTCCGCTGGTGGAGAATGGCAATCTAGTGGTCCTGAAGGTCAGTGTTGATAGCCCTATGACTGCAAATGATTACGTCAAGACCATACATGTGATTGCCGAGGGTAATCCTTTGCCCAATATCTTTACCGTTTACCTTACTCCACGTTCGGGCACTGCAAACATTACGACGAGGGTTCGTTTGGCTGATAGTCAGAAGGTTTGGGCTATTGCACAAATGAGTAACGGTAGTTTTTGGCAAGGCTCTGCTGAAACTTTGGTAACCCTTTCAGCGTGTACGGAGGTCGTATGAGTAAAACTTCCCGTACTTCTATTACTATGCCGGCGACAGCGAAAAAAGATTCTATTATTGAGATTCGTGCGATTGCGCAGCATGACATGGAGTCAGGTTTTCGATATACCGAGGGCGGCAAGCTCATTCCCCGCGATATCATTCGCACCTTTACATGCACCTATAACAATGTAGAGGTGTTTAAGTCTGACTTCTATTCGGGAATTGGGGCTAACCCCTTAATCATCTTTACCACTATCGCTGTTGAGTCCGGCACCCTTGAATTCAGATGGCTTGGGGATGATGGCTACGAGGCGGTAAACCAGTCTCACATTACGGTTTCGTGAATAAACAGACAGTTCTACTCCTAAGCAGTATTTATTTGATACTGGCTAGCCTCGTATTCACGGAGATAGCCAAGGCAGCACCACCATCACAGCAGTCGAGTTATGAGTTGATGTCTACCGAAAACAAGTCGATGCAAGATGACCTCTCACTGAATCCAGCAATGTTTTGGGTTGGTGATGGTGAAAGTCTGTGGCAAGAAAAGGTCGGTCCACAGAGCAAATCTTGTAGCAATTGTCATGGAGATGCAAAAAAATCTATGCGGGGCGTAGCTACGCAATACCCAAAAGTAATCAAAGGCAAGCTTCAGACATTGGAGGGACAAATTAATCAGTGTCGAGTGGGCGCTCAATCAGTTCCTGCCTTAGCTTATGAGAGTAAAGACCTTCTGGCTTTAACAGCCTTCATTGCGTTTCAGTCTAAGGGGATGCCAATTACAGTCAGTGAAAATTCTGCTAACGCACCTTTCATGAAAAAAGGTAGGCAGACTTTTTATGAGCGCATGGGGCAACTGAATTTATCTTGTGCGCAATGTCATGAGGATAGGGCGGGGCTAAAGCTTGGCGGCAGTCCAATACCCCAAGGGCACCCCAATGCCTATCCGATCTATCGCTTGGAATGGCAAACCCTCGGCTCAGTGCAAAGGCGTCTACGCAATTGCATGAGCGGAGTGAGGGCGCAACAATTTGAATATGGCTCTTCTGAGATGGCGCAGTTAGAGTTGTTTCTGATGTGGAGAGCTAAGGGCCTACCCCTAGAATCCCCAGGGGTGAGACCTTAGCAAAGGACTTTTTCTTGGTTAATCGGAAAAGACAACGGAAGTTGCGCCATTAATGAGGACGCGATCGTGTAGGTAGTAGCGCAAAGCTCTCGAGAGAACGGCGCGCTCTAAATCTCGACCCTTACGTACCAAATCATCTGGTGTGTCGCCATGGGTAACACGAGTGACGTCTTGCTCAATGATCGGACCTTCATCCAAATCGCTGGTCACAAAATGGGCGGTAGCGCCAATCAGTTTGATGCCGCGCGCATGCGCTTGGTGATAAGGCTTAGCACCCTTAAAACTTGGCAGGAATGAATGGTGTACGTTGATGCAGCGGCCAGATAGCTTGGTTGATAAATCATCCGACAAAATTTGCATGTAGCGTGCCAGGATCACCATATCTACTTTAGACTCTGCCACGATTTCTAAGAGTTTGGCTTCTTGCGCTGGCTTAGTTTCGGGTGTGACCGGTAAATGGTAGAACGGGATATTCGCAAAATCGATGCTGGCATAAACATCGCGAGGATGGTTGGAGACAATGCCACAAATAATCATTGGCAATTCACCAATGCGCCAGCGGTAGAGAAGGTCAACCAGGCAATGATCTAGCTTAGAAGCCATGATTAAAACCCGCTTGAGATCTTTTATTGCACGCAATTCCCAGGTGAGCTCAAAACGCTTTGCAATTGCTAAAAAGCCAGCCTTGAGTGAATCTACATTTGCAGGACAGCTAAAGCTCACGCGCATAAAAAAGCGCTTAGAGGCTTTGTCATCAAACTGTTGTGCTTCTTCAATGTCACCACCCAACTCAAATATATAAGTAGAAACCGCAGCAACAATGCCAGGTTTATTGGGGCAAGTGAGGGTGAGGTAGTAGTTTTCGGTGGCCATATTAAATCGTGAGTAAATTGCTGGGAAACGCTAATTTTAGTCCGTTATCCCGCTGGTTGGGGATAGTTGGGCTGTTTATTGCTGGGCAGATTGCCTGGTCTTATCCGCAGGCCCCAAGAAGGGCTCACTCTTGTCAGTAATGGTGGGTAGGATGACCTCGATACAGATAGGCTTTGAATCAATCACATTAAAGAAGCTGCATTCTTTTTTGGTAGCAGCGGATACCGCATGCTCTAAAGGGGATTTGCCTGTTGCTGCAGTAGATGCAAGACTGGCTGCAGTGCCTGGGTTGGCTATGGCAGCCGTTCCAACAGTGCTGGCAGCTGCGGTGCCGGAGCTGCTAAGGACTGCCAATGGTGCAGCGCAGGCACTCAACAATCCTAGGGTACAGAATAAGCCTGTCCAGCAGATAGGGATAAAGCGCAAATGCCGAAAATTATTTGCTGCGACACGCGACATTCAATACACCGGCAGCCCATGAGCCGTTTGGAATGACTTCAAAGATGCTATCAGGAGTTTTTTGATCCACAACGACTTTGCCTTTACCGCGATTGCCAGTGAATACTTTGAATTCAATCGGGCGGTATTTTCCAGTGCTGCAATCGTATTCGTTTAAACCAATAATCGAATTCACATTCTCTTTGGTTTGGGGATCTTGACCGGGTTTTTTAAAATCCAGCATCGACATGATCTGCGCTAGTTTGCCTTGGGTTTGCAGGGTGGCGGTATCTACATATACGGTGGATTGATCATTCTGGCCAATATCTTGCCAAGCAGCCATAGCGTTTCCGCTTACAAATAATGTGGCTGAAATTGCGAGCAGAGTAGTGATAGATTTCATGAGAATTCAGTCCTTAGTAATTGCTTTTGTATGTATTGGCCATTTTAAACGCCTATGGCACCCAGTACCAATATGGGGGTGGCTTACTGATTGACTAATTCTAGCTGGCGACCGGTCTTTTCAGGCTTCATTCGCAGGGGAAGATACTCATTACTTGCCCACATTGAGTTCATATTACGATATAGCTTGCTTTGTACCCATCCAGATTGACCTGTCTGGTACACAAATAGTGATTTCTCCAGATCCCCTAAATCATAGATTGTCCGCAAACTTGGGGCCTGCAATGTTTCATAGGGATTATTCGCTTGCATCAGCTCCAGTCGCCCCACGTTGATTGAAAAGCTGTCTCCAGGGAAAGGTGTTTTGATATTGAACAAACTGCCGAGTAGCGGCACCTTACTAAATGGACGATGTTCAGATATGGCAATATGCGCCTTACCCCAGGCCCAAGACTTAGGGTCCTTGCCATATTCCTTGCTTAAGTAATCCAGGGCTTGATCAAGTGCTTTATTGGAGGACTCCTGGCAGGATTCAATCTGCTCAGTCTTTGGATCATCGCACCAAGGGCTGTTGGGATTTTTCACTTGCCGTATTAGTGGCGCTCGGTAGCTCCGAGTCCCATAATTTTCAGTAAATAGATAACTTAATCTAGAGAAGAGATTGCGCGTTAACTGGTCTGCCCAGGCGTTAAATAGGAGTGCGCCTGCGCTATCTAATTTCATGTTGCCGTCAAAACTTTTGCTCATCTCCATTGCTGGTGCGCTCAAAGGATGCGAGCTTTGACTATGCTTGAAGAGCTCCAATAATGGCGTTGCACCAAGTGATAGGGTGTCGCCTTGCATGGCTTTCATATCATCAGCCGAATGAATATTTTTCGATTGAATGAGATCAACTATCCGTTCATAGCGTGTTGGTAATTCCCAGTCACCCGTTAAAGGATTGGGATCATTGACTGCAATCACTTTTTGATTTGCGGTTGCTATCCAGCCTTGTTCGGGATTATTGCTGGAGGGGAGCTGCTCAAAGGGCACATAGCCGCTCCAGTCATACTGACGTTCCCATCCCGGTGCAGGCGCAACCCCATAAAGCCCCTGGTGCAGAATTCTTTTGGGAGCTACCCCAGCTGCTTGATACGCAATATTACCTTCGGCATCCGCCATCACGACGTTTTGCATCGGGGCATAATTTTTTCGTAGGGCTTGTTTAAATTGGTCAAGATCGGCTGCACGATTCATATCCAATAATCCGGCTACCGATTGGTTTTCAACGTCGAGCGCTGTCCAGCGCAGGGCAAGGGCAAACCGATCCGTGTCAATCGTACGTTTGGCCTTTGCATGGGAATCAGAGATAACAGGACCATGGCGAGTTTCTTTTACCAAGAAAGTCAGTGATGGAGACCCTTTGATATCGATCATCTCCTGATGTACTTTGAATGACAGTGGCCCATCGGGACCTCGATACATGCCCGGATTTTTGGGGTCAATCTGCTCAATGTATACATCTTGAACATCGGGACCGGTATTGGTAAAGCTCCATGCAAATTGATCTGTTCTACCCAAAACCACAGCAGGTATTCCGGGGAGAGTTCCGCCGATCACATTTAAACCAGGGGCTTCTAGATGGGCAAAGTACCAGATAGCCGGAGCGGAAAGTCCCAGATGGGGGTCATTGGCCAATAAAGGTTTTCCTGAGGTGCTGAGTTTGCCGCTCAAAGCCCAGTTATTAGAGCCTATGCCGTCCCTTCCTCCCATTTGGTCCAACTGGCTTAACTCGGTTGCAGGTAAGTTTCGAGGTTTGCTTTCTGCTGGACCAGGGGAGGCGCGAAAGACCTTCAGATCTCTATACAGTTTAGAAAAATCGACATTGCTGACGGGTTCGTCATTCTCATATGGCTCAATCACATCCCATACTTGTTTGGTGCTGAGGTATTGAGAGAGCTCAAGCCTTTGCAATTCTCTCTGCCAATTTCCCCCTAAGTCATAAGCCATCATCAGCATCCAAGCAACGCTATCGGTTGGGGACCAGTGACCTGGTTTTGAGCCTGTTAAGAAATACTCAACTGGGAGAGCCCAACCTAATTGGGCATTGCCAGCATTGACGCCATCAGCATAGGCTTGTAATAGACGTTTGGCAGAAATAGGATAACGATCAAATTGACGCTCAGCCGCACGTTTGATGCCGAGGGTGCGCACAAAGCGATCAATTTTTACAGTGTCATTACCGAGGATTTCTGAAAGTCGACCGCTAGCAATGCGTCGATTCATTTCCATTTGCCAGGAGCGCTCACTGGCATGCAGATAGCCTAAGGCAAAGTAGGCATCTGCCTGGCTTTTTGCATTGATATGGGGGATATCAGACTCATCAAAGTGAATGACAACAGAATCGCCGAGACTTTTAATCGTACGTTTGCCGGAAATATTGGATTGGGCAGAATATAAATAGGCAAGAGTGGCTATTAAACCAATGATGAGACAGAGCCCTATTAGCCATAGGACAGCCCGTACAAGCTTGCTAAGCCCCGATGATTTTGCCGGTAAATTCATGAGTACATTTTAGATGTTTTATTCAGCACACCCATGGGTGGATGGGGCAAAAGGGGTTCCAAGGTCTCATCAGGGGCTTGCGTGCTAAAATTTCGCTTGTCTTGATTTATTTAGCATGGCTTTATTGTTGATGCGAGCCCGAGTGGTGAAATCGGTAGACACAGCAGATTTAAAATCTGCCGACTCAAAAAAGTCGTGCCGGTTCGATTCCGGCCTCGGGCACCAAAGACACTCATCTCATCTATGAATTTACTCAAACTTCTCATTTGCTCTAGCGTGATTTTTTCATCTTTTGCATGGGGTGTGGATGTTCTGGAATTTAATTGCAAGCGTACGGAAAAGGGTTATACCGAAGAGTACGAAATGAAAATGATGCTGGCTGCAGGTGCCCAAAAGGCTAAGCTATTTTTAGATGGCCGCGACCTAGATCAATCTGATATGTACGGAACACAGGTCGTCAAGAGCATCACTCTGGCACGCCCTAATATTTTGATATTGATCGAAGCCAGTTTTCAGCCTGAAGAAATTATGGGAGTTTCTTATCCCGCAGGCAATGTCATCACCAACATTACGCTTGACCCAGTGACTGGCAAGTTTAAGAAGATTGAGAAGATACAGGGTGGCATCTTGGGCGCAACAATAGGGAACGGCACTCAGACGAGTGAAGAGACTTGCTTCCCCTCTAAAGCTCCCTACAGGGCTAAATAAAACTTAGTTTGGCTCCGTCACAAACCCAAGTTTAGTTAACCCAGCACGGCGTGATGCAGCTAGGACCTGCGCAACATATTCATACTTCACGGATTTATCTGCGCGTAGATTAATTTCTGGTTGAGGGTCTTTCTGGGCAGCTTTTTCTGCATAGCCATCGAAGGTCTTCAAATCAATTGGGGTGCTATTCCAGAAGATTTGACCGTTAGCATCAATCGAGAGCTGAACTGACTCAGGCTTGACTTCATTACGAACGCTATTAGCCTTTGGGAGCTCCACCTTTACTGCTTGCTGAATCACCGGCAGCGTGATGATGAAAATAATCAACAGCACCAACATGACGTCCACCATCGGCGTCATGTTGATTTCCGACATGATGTTGTCGTCGTTTTGGTCGTCCTGTATGTGGAAAGACATGACTATTCTCCGGAATTAACGCGGGCACCAGTAACAAAGTAGGCTAATAGATCATTGCCAAAGCGATTGAGGTCAGCAACAAACAATTTATTGGCGCGATTAATGGCGTTAAAACTCAATACCGCAGGGATGGCAACCGCAAGGCCAAGGGCGGTCATGATGAGTGCTTCGCCAATCGGGCCGGCCACTTGATCCAGTTGCGCGCTTCCTGAACTGCTGATGGCGATCAGTGCGTGATAGATGCCCCAGACGGTACCAAACAAACCAATAAATGGAGCAATCGCACCAGTAGATCCTAAGAAGGTCAAACCCTTCTGCAATCCAGCGGCAATGCTGTCGACGCTATTCTTAAGGCTTCTTGCCATCCACTCAGAATAGTTCAGTGTTTGCAGTAATTCACGGTGATTGGTGGATTGACTTTGGTGATGCGCAGATGCTTTGGTTGCTGACTTCGCAATTTGGTAATAAGGATTGGTGGCATGATTACTATATACTTCTAAGCCTTGATCAAATGAAGTGGCGCGCCAGAATTGCTCTAGCTCAGGTTTGAGTTTACGTAGATTACTTAAATCCCAAAGTCGAGTGAGCAATATGACCCAGGTCACAATGGAGCAGA
>CAITHY010000118.1 GCA_903892315.1 uncultured beta proteobacterium
CTTAAAAAAGCTTGGTAAACGAATCATGGATCAGTGGGCCTGGTTGTTTCGGTAAGTCATTACGCCTGCAACGGTATAGAAGGATCCGAAGGTCACAATTCTATCACCCTCACCCGCCAAAGATAGCGCTTTTTGATACGCCAAAGCAGGTTCTGGGAAGCATTCAATACCCCCATCTGACCCATTTTTTGGCTTTACACCCATAGATTCAAGCTTCTCAGCCAGAGCTTTGGCACTGGCAGCTCGGGGGGTCGGTAAATCAGTACAAAACCAGAAATCCACGATATTCAAAAGGGGTTTAATCACGCCCTCAATATCCTTATCGGCCATAGCCCCAAAAATGGCATAGGTGTAGGGGTGATACCCCATCTTATCGAGCCCCTGAGCCAAGGTAGCCGCAGCATGGGGGTTATGAGCAACATCCAACACCACGGTAGGCTGACCTGGCAAGACCTGAAATCGGCCTGGCAGCTCAACTAAAGCAAAGCCATTACGAATATCCTGGGCGCTCACAGGCAAACGCTGATGCAGGGCCATCAAAGCAGCAATCACCGCTGAGGCATTCAGAATCTGATTGGCACCACGGAGGGCTGGGTAACCAAGCCCACTAAAGCGCTTCTTGCGCCCTGCCCAACCCCATTGCTGTTTATCACCCTGGAAGTTGTAATCACGCCCCTGTAACCAGAGGTCACAACCTAGCTTTTGAGCATAGTCAATGAGTGACTGCGGCGGCACAGGATCACCGCATACCGCAATATGTCCTGGACGGAAAATACCCGCCTTTTCTAGGCCAATGGCTTCACGTGTGCCACCCAAAAAATCTGCATGATCAATATCGATGCTCGTTACGATGGCGCAATCAGCATCAACGATGTTGACTGCATCCAAGCGACCGCCCATTCCCACTTCCAATACAACCGCATCTAAATTAGATTTAGCAAACAGATGCATGATGGCTAAAGTGGTGAACTCAAAATACGTTAAGGTCGGTGCATCGACTAGACTCACCCGAGCTTCTTCGACAGCGGCAAAATGTTCAAGCAAGAGATTATCTTTAACATCCTCACCATTGATTCGGGCGCGCTCATTAAATTTGAGTAAATGTGGGGAGGTATGGCAACCGACTCTGTAGCCAGAAGCCAACAGAATGCTCTCGAGAAAAGCACAGGTTGATCCTTTGCCATTGGTGCCGGCAACCGTAATCACCGGGCAATCAAAATGGAGATCTAATGCAGCCTTCACGCGATTAATGCGCTCAAGCCCCATATCAATGCCAACAGGGTGAGCAGTTTCGAGGTGACTAAGCCAAGCCTCTAGGCTAGGAAATACGTCGGGGGCTTGGTGTGCTGAGCTCAAGCGCTTAAACGACTGCGCTACCCGCTATCGCAGGCTCGGGAAGCTTTTGCAACAAAGCAAGTAGGCGCGCAATTTCAGCGCGCATCTGACGACGATCAACAATCATGTCAATACCGCCCTTTTGCATGAGGAACTCAGATCTCTGAAATCCTTCTGGTAATTTTTCACGCACAGTTTGTTCAATCACGCGTGGTCCAGCAAAGCCAATTAATGCTTTTGGTTCGGCCATCACCACATCGCCCATAAAGGCAAAGCTTGCAGAAATACCGCCCATGGTTGGGTCGGTGAGGACGCTGATATAAGGCAGGCCTTTTTTCGCCAGCAATGTCAACATCGAGTTAGTTTTAGCCATCTGGAAAAGCGATAGCAAACTTTCTTGCATGCGTGCGCCGCCAGTAGCCGTGACGCAAATGAAAGCACACTTCTTATTGATTGCCTCTTGTACACCGCGAGCAAATCGCTCACCCACTACGGAACCCATTGAGCCGCCCATGTATTGGAACTCAAAACAAGCAGCGACAACAGGAATGGTTTCAATCTTGCCACCCATGACGATTAAGGCTTCAGATTCACCAGAGGCATCATTTGCTTCCTTAATGCGATCAGGATATTTTTTGGAATCTTTAAATTTGAGCGGATCCGTTGGATAGATATCAGCACCGATTTCATAACGGCCTTTTTCATCCAACAAACTATCTAAGCGCAGACGCGCTCCGATACGCATGTGATGACTGCATTTTGGGCAAACCGATAAATTAGCTTCAATGTCAGTGCTGTACAGAACAGTTTCACAACTGGGGCACTTCACCCATAATCCCTCAGGTACTGACTTGCGATTTGCAGGATCAGTATGTTGAATTTGGGGTGGGAGTAATTTATCTATCCAGCTCATTAGTTTTTAACTATCCAATGCGTCACGAATCTCACGAATGAAGGTTTCCAGTGATTGTACCGCCTGCCCAGGGGGCGCATCTTCTAAAAGACGAATAATTCGGCTACCAATCACAACTGCATCAGCGCTCTCCGATACCGCCTTGGCGCTAGCTGCATCACTAATTCCAAACCCTACGGCAATTGGAATATCCGTCTCTTCACGAATTTTCGGGATGATGCTAGCCACATCCTGAGTATTGAGGTTAGAACCACCAGTAACCCCTCGCATGGAAACGTAATAGATATAACCAGAAGCGATTTTGGCTGCCTCTTTAATACGCTCATGTGATGAAGTAGGTGCCAATAAGAAAATCGGGTCAATGCCAGCAACGCGCATGCGAGCCGCAAAGTCCACGCACTCTTCTGGTGGGTAATCCACTACCAAAACACCATCGACACCCGCAGCCTTCGCTTCGGTTGCAAAACGCTCTGCCCCCATTTGCTCAACTGGATTTGCGTAGCCCATCAAAACAACCGGTGTATTGGCATCCTTCTTGCGGAACTCTTTCACCATCTCCAAGCAACTGTGCAAAGTCACACCTTGCGTCAATGCGCGCTCCGATGATCTCTGAATGACAGGGCCATCAGCCATGGGATCCGAAAATGGCACACCCAATTCAATCACACTAGAACCACCACGAACCAATGCATGCATCAGTTCAACGGTTTGCTTAGGATCAGGATCACCAGCAGTTATAAAAGGTATCAAGCCTTTTTTACCGGTTGCTTTTAGCTCATTGAAGAGCGCAGTAATTTTTGACATAACTCTTTCTTAACCTTCTGAACCAGTTGCCTGCGCAACGGTATGCATATCCTTGTCGCCTCGGCCAGAGAGATTGACCAAGATGGTTTTATCTTTTGGCAAAGTTTTGGCTAGTTTGCAAGCATAGGCAATTGCATGCGAGGACTCAAGAGCAGGAATGATCCCTTCAATCTGGCAGCAATCATGAAATGCTTGGAGCGCTTCTTCATCTGTAATCGCCACATAGTCTGCGCGACCAGAATCTTTTAACCATGCATGCTCAGGACCAACGCCTGGGTAATCCATACCGGCAGAAACAGAATGCGTTTCAGAGATCTGGCCGTTCTTATCTTGCAATAAATAAGTGCGGTTCCCATGCAACACGCCAGGCGTTCCAACGCAAAGCGCTGCTGAATGCAAACCACTTCCCAAGCCATGTCCTGCGGCTTCAACGCCAACCAGTTTCACTTCCGGGAAGTCGATATATGGATAGAAAATACCCATCGCATTTGAGCCACCACCAACACAAGCTAAAACATAGTCAGGCTGACGACCAGTCATCTCTGGCATCTGTACCTTGCACTCTTCGCCAATCACGCTTTGAAAATCTCTCACCATCATTGGATAAGGATGAGGGCCTGCAACAGTGCCGATGATGTAAAAAGTGTTATCTACATTAGTAACCCAATCGCGCATCGCTTCATTGAGCGCATCTTTCAAAGTCTTGGTACCAGATTCCACCGGAACCACTTTGGCGCCAAGCAACTTCATCCGAAATACGTTCTGCGCCTGACGAGCCACGTCCACGGAGCCTTGATAGACAGTACAGTCCAAGCCAAAGCGCGCGCAGATCGTTGCGGTAGCAACACCATGTTGCCCAGCCCCTGTCTCAGCAATAATGCGAGGCTTACCCATACGCTTGGCCAACATCGCTTGACCAATCACATTATTAATCTTGTGTGCGCCTGTGTGATTTAAATCTTCACGCTTTAAATAGATTTGTGCGCCACCCAGCATTTCACTCCAGCGCTTAGCGTGATAGACCGGTGAAGGTCTGCCAACAAAGTGCTTGAGCTCGTAATGAAACTCTTCAATGAATTCTGGATCATTTTGATATTTTGCATAAGCTTCTTTAAGCTCATCCAAGGCAAACATCAGTGTCTCAGAAACAAACACGCCGCCGTAAGGACCAAAGTGTCCTCTTGCATCTGGCTTGTCGTACATAGCTACCTCTTTTGATTTATCTACAGCAAATTATTGGAATGATGATTTCGCATCTGCTGCGCGCACTGCTTGAATAAATTGAGCCATGAGCGCAGGATCTTTAACACCCCTGCTGCTTTCTACGCCACTGCTGACGTCAACCGCGCAAGGATGCAGGCGTGCAATCGCCTCGCCCACGTTGTGCGTGTTCAATCCACCACTCAAAACGACCCGAGGCGCGTTTTCGCTTACCCATGTCTGTGGAATTCCTTGCCAATCAAAAGGAACGCCTCC
>CAITHY010000119.1 GCA_903892315.1 uncultured beta proteobacterium
AAAAAAGGCAGCCATTCGCTTACTCATCCCATTTATTGCATGGTGCATCGTAAATCAATTGATTTACCACCATGCTGATGGAGTGATAAATGCTTTAGTGCTTGCATTTAGAAGGCCGGATACGGCGCTATGGTTCTTGTTGGCCATTTTTTATTGCATTGCATTGACTGGCGCGTTTCAGATTCTGTTTGCGCTTATTTTGTGGGCACTTCAACATCTGGGGTTCAGTAGTCAAAAATTGCAGAAGCTATTTTCCAGGGAGATGGTTCAAGTTGCTCTCATGATTTTGCTTTGGTGGGCTATCAAGAATCACTTTCCCCATGGTGCTGGGCTTGCTTTATTAAAACCCTATTTCATTTATTACATAATGGGTCTGGGGTTCTATAAATATACGCAAGGACATTTTTCGCATAGTTATACGCTACTCGCAGGCCTGGCGTTTATCTGCCTAGTACCTTTTTGGTTAAGAACTGCTGAATTCCAATATGCAGGTCTTATCGCATTGCCCCTAGTCGCCGCGTATTTTTATGCGGGCATCGTAGCAATTTCAGGTACAGGGATTTTTCTGGGGTGCACAAGAATGATTAATGACAGCAAAATAACATTACTAAAAAAATTCTTGATTTTTTGTGGTCAACTATCTTTGGGTATCTATGCTATCCACTACTTTTTCTTAGGTCTCTCACCAAAAGTTATTGCGCCACTAGTACTCAGTCTTGGAGTTAGTGTTGTAATCAATAAGATACCAGTCGTTAGAACGATATTTTTAGGTGAGCGCTAGCGATCCATGAATATAGGGAAAATCATTACAAAGAGTCTGTACACAAATTGAAAAGAAAAGAAAGCCATTATCTAGTTACATTTGTAGTGTTTGATACCATACGCTATACCCAATAAGAATTTCGCTAAAGCGCCACATGGTCCGTTAGACAAACATGAAAACTATCCAGAGAATCGCTTTTGCTAATACCCTTAGAGGTATTGCCGCTTTGACAGTCGTGATTAACCATTATTTCGGCGTCTTTTGGCTTAGTCGTGATGTTATTGAGCGGATGATCAATGCCCCATCGCTTCCCTTGGGGGCCGTAGCAACGCCCGAATTTGTATTGTGGATAAGCACAATGCCCTACTTTAATTGGGGAGCATTTGGGGTGGCCCTATTCTTTTTGATCAGCGGCTTTGTGATCCCCTTTTCGTTGTGTAAATTGACTTGGGGTGGATTTCTACTAAATAGGTTAATGAGACTGGTGCCGACTTACTTAGTTGGCTTTGGTATAACTCTTCTTGCAATTTTTATTTGCTCGCAATACTTTTCACGAGTCTGGCCATTTAGCATTCAGGAAGTCTTATTTCATAGCATCCCAAGCCTTCGAGATTTGACTTTATCTAGGCATATTGATTATGTTGTTTGGACTTTAGAAATTGAGGTGAAGTTCTACTTTGTCTGTGCAGCATTAATTTTTTGGTTCAGGCGTTATTCCTTGAAGGTGTTCATAGCGCCAATTATTTTGTTTGTAGTGGCGCTTATTCTGAATAAAAGAATGCTGGGCATTGATAAAAGCCATTGGGAGGCCTTGGCGACTTTTATATTTGAAACGCAATATCTTATCTATATGTTTATTGGGGTGATATTTCACTTTTTGTACGTCAAGAAAGTGAAGTCATATCAAGCATTTTTAGGTATTCCAGTCTTATTTATTCTGTTTTGTATTCAGTGGTCCGTAGGGCCAATTTCAGGTGGCTTAAATTTAGCCTGGAGCTATGCATTTGCCTTACTCACTTTTACATTCGCATATAACTACCCGCACTTTTTCGATGGAAATAGGGTATTTAATTTCTTTGCAAATATTAGTTATCCGCTATATATAGTGCACGGCGTATTTGGCTATGTCCTTCTCAGAATTTTGCTGGATAAAGGATATGGCGTGTGGATTTCAGTAAGTTTAGTTATGATTTCCAGCATACTAATATCGTGGCTAATGCATGTGCTAGTAGAGCGCCCAACGCAGAGTTTGGGTAAACGATTGGGGCTATATTTTCCTAAGACTTGATGTTGATGGCTATTAGCCGGCTGTCGAGTGTGATAAACGATTTAGACGAGAGACCACCCTTTGCGTTGGACTCTTGTTTTCCACCTATTCTTGAGATTGAGACAGGTTGTCATGTTGTTCTGCCTCAATAAGGACAGAATTAGGCCTTAGCTTTTATTTTTCTTCTTTTGTAGTTTTCTTGGAGAGCGTTTACTTCCCCGCCTTCCATTCCCCACTCTTCCCGCCACTCTTTTCTAAGAGCTTGATATCACCCATCACCATACCTCTATCTATTGCTTTGCACATATCGTAGATGGTAAGGAGGGCGACTTGGACTGCAGTGAGGGCTTCCATTTCAACGCCGGTTGGTCCGGTGGTTTCTGCTCTAACTTGGCAGGTGATGCTACTTTCTTGAGGATTGACTTCAAATTCTAGGCCAACGTGGGTTAGTGCCAATGGGTGGCAAAGAGGAATCAAATCCGCAGTTTTTTTGGATGCTTGGATGCCTGCAATTCTGGCTATACCCAAGACATCCCCCTTTTTATGGGTGCCAGCCTCGACCCTTTTGAGGGTTTCAGGAAGCATTGTGATCTTGCCGATAGCAATCGCTATACGATGGGTATTCGGTTTATCGCCAACGTTTACCATGTGGGCTTGGCCACTTGCGTCAAAATGAGTTAGTTTGTTCATGGGATAAGTTTTACCATATAGAGATGCAAGACATAAAGTCAGTTCCAAAAACCTCCTTTTTGCACCGTGCTTTGGCTGTTCAGCTGATGATGGCACTTGCTTGCTCAGGACTGCCTGCTTATGCCGCCACCCCTGCGGGAGACGTTTCTGTGGAAGGTGATTCTGCCGCTATTCAGAACATTGGCCGTGCCATGCAATCACCTAATGCGCGTCCAGCTAATGCGCCCACGCGTAGCTCGATGCAGAGCCAACCCACTATTGTGTTACCTGACATGGGGGATCCCGGTGGCGATGCCTTAAGTCGGATAGACGAAAGAAAGTATGGCGAAATGATCATGCGTCAGATACGCCCTGATTCTGACTATTCAAATGACTTGCCGCTCTATGACTTTTTAAACCAAATGGAGCGTCGCTTATTGCAGGCTGCTAGAAAGTTGCAGCTCGGTGGCGCTAATGAGCAAGGGAGTGGCGCTTATAACTTCGAAGTTTTTGCAGTCAAAGATAGCAGTATCAATGCGTTTGCATTACCTGGAGGCTTTATTGGATTCCATACGGGCTTGATCGTAAGTGCTGAATCTGATTCTGAGGTAGCTTCCGTTATGGGTCATGAGACAGGTCACGTTTTGCAGCGCCATCTTGCTCGACAGATGGACAAACAAACCACGAACATGATGATTGCCATTGCGGGTATGGTGCTCGGTGCTTTGGCAATGTCCCGTAATCCTCAGGCTGCAGCTGGCCTAATGCAGGGTGGACAAGCAGTAGCGATTAATAATCAACTCTCGTATTCAAGGGATGCTGAGCGTGAGGCAGATCGAGTTGGCTTTCAGATATTGGACGCCAGTGGATATGACGTCAATGGTGCGCCAGGATTTTTCCAGCGTTTGCAAAAAGCAACCGGCATTATGGATAAAGGCGTACCTGCTTATGTGCGTACCCATCCTCTTACGACTGACCGTATTGCGGATATGCAAGATAGAGCGCGTACAGTTCCAGCACGTAATGTGCCCACTGCAGTTGAATTTTATTTCATTAAGGCGCGTGCGCGTATGGAGCAGGCTGCTAGCTCTAGCGGGATGTATGACTTAAAAAATACCTTTGAGAGTTTGAGTAAGCAGCAGCCGATTGGTAAGCAGTTAGAAGGTTTTTATGGCCTAGCCTTGATAGCGCAGCGCCAAGGAAAAATAGACCAAGCAGAGGCAGATTTACAGCAAGCCCGCAATCTAGCCCAGAAGGCAAGTGGACCAGGATCGCCTATTCAAAGACAGAGTCTTTCCTTGGATATTACTGCCTCTGAGCTTGCTCTCGCAAAAGGCAAAGGCGAGGAAGCATTGCAAATTGCCCAAGCTACTTTGCGTACTTACCCCCAGTCATACGCTGCTGGTGCTGCCATGATTAATGCGGAGTTGAAACTGGGCCGCACTAATGATGCGATTGCTTGGTTAAAAGCTCGCACAAGAGCGCAGCCTAGCGAGATTGTGTGGTGGAGTCTGCTATCTAAATCCTATGACCAAGCCGGTAATATTCCCATGCGACATTTCGCGCTCGGAGAAAAATATGCCCTTGAGGGAGCGTGGCCTTCGGCGATTGAACAACTTCGCATTGCTAGATCAGCAGGTAGCGCCGATTTTTATCAGGGCTCGAGTATTGATGCTCGTTTACGTGAAATGCAACGGCAATATCAAGATGAGCTCAAAGAGCAAGGCAAGCAGATTCCTAGCTAAGGCTGTGGCTGCGCTATATAGTTAAAGCGAGCGGCTAGCTCATTAGAGTGAATGGGGTCTAGGGGCAGTTGTTGACCTTGCCAAGTCCAAGAGCCACCATAGCTACAGGCCTCTTCACGTAGCTTGGCTAACTCAGAAAAATAATCAAGATCGTGATCATGTAAAAGAGCGATTGTTTGACCCTCTCTTTTAATAAATTGGTCGCTGGCATTGCTGCTGTCGTAAATGCTTTGAATTACGTTTCCAACAATATAGATATTGCCTTTTTCGTCGCTTAGAGCATTAGCAGGCTCCATGATTTGGTGGCATTGATTAGAGAGATGCGGCCCAATGTCACTTGGGAGGATTCGTACTATCCAAGGAGTCGCATCTAGTGTAATAAAAACCCGTTGTGGACCATTCTGAAAAAAATACCTGCCGAGTTCATCGCAAGCGTAGTTGCGCGCAATACATTCGTTTAAGGCTACGTGCTTAATTGCCTGACCTGGGAGATTGTTTTGTTGCGTGAACTCGTCACGCATGCGCCATTGACCGCGACGATCTAAAGCAAGCCAACCATAGCAATCAGGTACATTGGGCCACTTCATGAGCGACCGAAGCACTTGATCATCCATGATGTTTAGTGCAAGCCGTGCGGTGTAGAGGGGGCGTCGAAGGTTTCTTCGGTAGAGTGGCTAGCATGCAAATGCGCAATGCGCCAGCCCTGACTGTCTTGTAGAAGTACGAGCGTGATATTCAGAAAAAATTCTGCTTCAACTTGATCCGCTCTCAGATGAACTGCTTCGGTGGTGTCGTATACAGCGGCACCTAAAACAGAATGACTAATGCAAGCAATGGGTTCTAAGAATAAAGGTTGCTTGGAGAGTAGCCTATCTAAGCCTTCACGAATTTCTCCATGACCCGTTAGGCGATGACCTTCAGGCAAAACGCAGGTAATAGAATCATCATCTAGCCAAATATCCAGAGCGCCTTGAATATCACGATGACGTAAGGCATCTCGCCATGCCTCAACAACATCATCCGCGTTGTGAAAAAGTCTGGCAAGTTTCGTCATAGCTTACTGTTCCTGGGTTATAGCTGCAATGTATTCAGTGTAGCGAATACTTGTTCCGGCAAGATGTCGTTTAAGCACTTTAAGTGACCCAGCGGGCATTCTCTTTTGTGGCATGGGCTGCAAGGGAGATTTAACCAAATAACTTTGGCTTTGTCTGATAAAGGCGGGGTATGGGCTGGGTCACTAGATCCAAAAATAGCTACTTGAGGAGTTTTAAGTGCTGCCGCAATGTGCATTAAACCGGAGTCATTGCTGATCACTGCTTTGCTCATGCCAATCAGCGCAATTGCCTCATCCAGCGAGGTATCTCCACACCAGTTATGGATGTGGGTATCTTGCTTTGCTTGGGACTCAATTTCTTGGGCAAGTGCGTGATCACCTTTGCTGCCCAAAAGAATGATCTGACTATGGGGATTGCTGGCAATTAATTTTTGTGCCAATTGTGAAAAATGACTAGTTGGCCAGCGTTTGGTTGGGCCATATTCAGCGCCCGGGCACATTACGTAAATGTTAGCTGGATTAATATTGGCGCTGAGTAATTTGGCCTGTACTGATTGATTGGCTACGGTCGAAACATTTAAATTGGGCACGAGATTGCTCGCGGTTGACACAAGCTGTTCTTCATGGAGAAGTTGGCTCAATGCAAGATAGTGCTCCACCATGGGTGGACGATTCACCTTGCTTGGATTATCTAGCGCTAGGTTAATCAAGCTAAAGCGCAATTCACCGCGATAGCCTATTCGGAATGGAATATTCGCGAGCCAAGGAATAAGCGCTGACTTTAGGCTGTTAGGCAATATAAAACAGGCATGATATTTTTTTGTCGCCAGCTCTTTTGCTAGTTGTTTGCGTAAGCCCCACTGCAATTGTTTGTGTTCGAGCTTAGCTTCGATGACCTCATGTACTTCAGTGCAAGCACGATATATTGGAGCAACCCAAGTGCTAGCAAGTACATCAATGTTGGCTTCTGGATATTGTTTCTTGAGGGCCGCCAATAATGGCTGAGTCATCACGGCATCCCCAATCCAGTTTGGGGCAATGATCAGAATACCGTGCATATGATGTATCCCGACTCAGCACCTCAGAAAGAGGTGCTGATAAGGCTTAGTGTCCGTGTGGCTCAGTGCCGGGAATGAGTTTGTACTCTGTGCCACAGTATGGGCACTTGGCTTCGCCGGTCTCAGTGATGTCTAGAAAAACGCGTGGATGCGAGTTCCATGTTGGAGTTTTAGTGGTGGGGCAATGTAGAGGTAAATCTTTGCCATCCACCATAACCACTTGAGCTTGAGTCATGTGCTTTCCTAATTACTTAACGTAAGTGAGCCAAGATTTGTATTGATCATTTCTGCCGTACACCGCATCAAAATACGTTTTCTGAATTTTCTCAGTGATAGGGCCACGCTTACCATCACCAATGGTGCGATCATCTAATTCACGAATAGGAGTGACTTCAGCAGCCGTACCGGTGAAGAAGGCTTCATCAGCAGAATAGACTTCATCACGCGTGAGGCGTTTTTCGCGAACTTCGTAACCCAGATCTTTTGCGATCTGAATGACAGAGTCACGCGTGATGCCATCCAAGCACGATGCTAGATCTGGTGTGTAAACGATGCCGTTGCGAACCATGAAAAGGTTTTCACCTGAACCTTCAGAAACATAACCCTCTGTATCAAGTAACAAAGCTTCGTCATATCCATTGGCAGTCACCTCTTGATTGGCCAAAATGGAGTTGATGTAGTAGCCCGATGCCTTGGCGCGAACAAGTGAAGAATTAACAAAGTGACGTGTAAATGAGGAGGTTTTAACCCGAATGCCTTTATTTAGGCCATCTTCACCCAAATAGGCGCCCCATTCCCAAGCGGCGATGGAGGTATGAATGGTATTGCCTTTAGGGGAAATCCCGAGTTTTTGGGAGCCGATAAAGATAATTGGGCGGATATAGCAGGCTTCGAGTTTATTACTATTAACCACATCAATAATGCCCTTGGTGATCTCTTCTGGGCTGTAAGGCATATTCATTTGAAAGATCTTAGTGCCGTTAAAAAGGCGCTTTACGTGCTCTGGGAGGCGGAAAATAGCGGTTCCCTGGGGAGTTTTATAGGCTCGGATACCCTCAAATACACCCATTCCGTAGTGCAGGCTGTGGGTTAGTACGTGAATATTGGCCTCGCGCCAAGGAATGAGCTTCCCATCAGTCCAAATAAAGCCATCGCGGTCGGACATCGACATGTTCTTTACCTTTTGTGTCTATTAAGTATCTGTAAAAGCGGTTTAAGCAGGGCACTAGGCTGGCAGTTTTTGGTCTTCCGGCCTGGAATGCATTTAAGTCCTTATTGTAGAGCAGGCAGGAGAGTCTGTCGGCTTGGATCCTCGGGGTGGATGGGCAAGAGCCTTTAGAATGGAACATTCCCCATAAACCCCTTATTTACCCAAACTCATGCCGGAATCCTTATTTAAAGTTAAGCGTTTAAGTGAATTAGCCCAATCAGGTCAGTTAAAGGGTAAGCGGGTTTTAATCCGCGCCGATTTGAATGTTCCTCAAGATGAGGCAGGCAACATTACGGAAGACACTCGCATTCGAGCATCGATGCCTGCTGTGCAGATGTGTTTGGATGCTGGGGCAGCGGTGATGGTGACTTCGCATTTAGGTCGGCCAACCGAAGGGGAATTTAAACCGGAAGATAGTTTGGCCCCTGTAGCTGATCGCATTGCCACTTTGCTGAATCGTAAGGTGCCTTTAATTAGCGACTGGGTGAATGGCGGCTTTGAAGTGAATCCAGGCGAGGTAGTGCTGCTGGAAAACTGCCGATTGAATGTCGGCGAGAAAAAGAATAGCGATGAGCTTTCTAAAAAAATTGCTGCATTGTGTGATGTGTATGTCAACGATGCATTTGGAACGGCGCATCGTGCTGAAGCCACTACCTATGGTGTAGCGAAGTTCGCACCAGTCGCTTGTGCTGGCCCCTTGATGGCTGCTGAATTAGATGCGCTGAGTCGTGCATTAGCCAGCCCAAAACGTCCCCTAGTTGCGATTGTTGCTGGATCTAAAGTGTCATCTAAGTTGACGATTCTGAAAGCGCTTTCTGAGAAGGTAGATGAACTCATTGTGGGCGGCGGCATCGCCAATACCTTTATGTTGGCCAAAGGATTACCGATTGGTAAATCCCTTGCTGAGCCCGATTTAGTAGACGAAGCAAGAGAGATTATGGAGCTCATGGAAAAGCGTGGCGCCCATGTTCCAATTCCTGAGGATGTGGTGGTTGCTAATGAATTATCTCCATTAGCCCGCGCAAACCGCGTACCTGCCGATCAGGTTGCGGAAGACGACATGATCCTGGATATTGGACCAAAGACTGCTGCACGTTTGTCCATCATGCTCGCTCACGCTGGCACGATTGTTTGGAATGGCCCATTAGGCGTATTTGAAATTGACCAATTTGGTGGCGGCACCAAGATGTTAGCCGCTGCGATTGCACACTCACCTGCATTCTCGATTGCTGGTGGGGGTGATACTTTGGCGGCAATTGCGAAGTACGGTATTGAGAATCAAGTGGACTACATCTCTACTGGCGGCGGCGCCTTCTTAGAATTCTTAGAAGGCAAAACTTTACCAGCCTTTGCGGTACTTGCTGAAAGAGCGAAAGACTAAATATGTTAAGAGCAACAAAGATCATTGCAACTCTAGGACCGGCTTCTGAAAAACCGGAAGTCTTGCGTGACATGATTCGTGCTGGCGTGGATGTAGTGCGAATGAACTTCTCACACGGTACAGTTGCTGACCATAAAGCGCGACACGATTTAGTGCGCACTATTTCTGCTGAGGTTGGCAAAGAAGTGGGCATCATGGCTGACTTGCAGGGGCCTAAAATTCGTGTGGGTAAATTTGCAGATAGCAAAATCCTCCTGAAAGAAGGCGAAAAATTTACCCTGGATGTGGCATGTGAACTCGGTGATCAAACTAAAGTGGGTCTTGACTACAAAGAGCTGCCAGGCGATGTAAAGCCAGGCGACCGTCTTTTATTAAATGATGGCTTAGTGGTTCTTACGGTTGAGAGTGTTAGGGGGGGCGAGATTTTTACCATCGTTGAACAAGGTGGACCACTCTCCAATAACAAAGGCATTAATCGTGCTGGCGGTGGTTTGACTGCGCCTGCATTGACCGAAAAAGATATTGCTGACTTAGACGCAGCGATCGCTATGGGTGTGGATTTCTTAGCAATCAGCTTTCCTAAGGATGGCGCTGATATGGCTTATGCCCGTAAGTTGGCTGATGCTGCTAGCGCTAAGTATGGCGTTGGCAAAGTCAGAACGATTGCTAAGGTGGAACGCGCAGAAGCGATTGAGCCTCAAGCCCTTAAAAGCATTATTGCTGAGAGTGATGGCATCATGGTTGCTCGTGGCGATCTTGCCATTGAAGTTGGCAATGCTGCAGTGCCTGCGCTGCAAAAGCGCATGATTGCTTGGGCGCGTGAGGCGGATAAATTTACGATTACTGCTACGCAAATGATGGAGTCGATGATTAATGCTCCAGTACCAACACGTGCTGAAGTTAGTGACGTTGCTAATGCTGTATTGGATGGCACTGATGCGGTGATGTTATCGGCTGAGTCTGCTGCCGGCATGTATCCAGTACAAACCATCAAAGCAATGGCTGAGATTTGCGTTGAAGCAGAAAAGTCTGATCGCGTAAAACTGGATACCGACTTTTTAGATCAAACCTTTACACGCATCGATCAAACGATTGCGTTAGGCGCCTTATTTACTGCGCATCATTTAAATGCGGATGCAATTGCAGCCCTGACAGATTCAGGGTCAACCGCGATTTGGATGAGTCGTCACAATATTCACGTACCGATCTTTGCGTTGACCTCCAAGATCGCTACCCAGCGTGCCCTGAGCACTTATCGTAATGTCACTCCGATCGGTTTGGACTACACAAAAGACCGTGATACGGCATTGCAAGAGGTCGAGGCATGCTTGAAAAAAATAGGCGCCGTCAAAACAGGTAATACCGTTGTGCTTACTTCAGGTGAGCCTATGGGTGAGCCCGGTGGTACCAATACTCTCAAGATTATTCATGTGAAGTAATGCGCATTGAAAAAGATTCAAAACAGATTTATTTTTAACCTTATTACTATTTATTAAGAGAACATCATGGCTTTAGTATCTTTAAGACAACTCTTGGATCATGCTGCTGAAAACGGTTACGGTCTGCCAGCATTTAACGTGAACAACTTAGAGCAAGTCACGGCGATTATGGAAGCGGCAAATGAAGCTGACTCCCCAGTCATCATGCAAGCTTCAGCAGGCGCCCGTAAATATGCTGGCGAAGCATTTTTGCGTCATCTGATTTCTGCAGCGGTTGAGGCTTATCCGCATATTCCGGTGGTAATGCATCAGGACCATGGTCAAAGCCCAGCGGTTTGTATGGCGGCAATCAAAAGCGGCTTTACCAGTGTGATGATGGATGGCTCCCTAGAGGCTGATGGTAAAACCGTTGCCAGCTATGAGTACAACGTAGATGTTTCCAAAGAAGTTGTGAAATTCTCTCACTCAATCGGAGTGACCGTTGAAGCTGAATTAGGTGTATTGGGTTCACTTGAGACTATGCAGGGCGATAAAGAAGATGGTCACGGCGCTGATGGCAAGATGACACGTGAACAGTTGCTGACCGATGTTGAGCAGGCGGCAGATTTTGTAAAAGAAACTCAGTGTGACGCTTTGGCGATTGCAATCGGTACAAGCCATGGCGCATACAAGTTTAGTAAAAAGCCAACAGGCGATATTTTGGCAATCGATCGTATTAAAGAAATTCATGCGCGTATTCCGAATACGCATTTGGTAATGCATGGTTCTTCGAGCGTTCCACAAGAGTTGCTAGCTGAGATTCGTGAATTTGGTGGTGATATGAAAGAAACCTACGGTGTGCCTGTTGAAGAGATCCAAGAAGGCATTAAGAACGGTGTTCGTAAGATCAATATTGATACGGATATTCGGTTGGCAATGACTGGTGCGATTCGTCGTTACTTTATTGAAAATCCAAGTAAGTTTGATCCACGTGATTATTTGAAGCCAGCCCGTGAAGCTGCCAAAAAGGTCTGTATCGCACGTTTTCAAGCCTTTGGGTCTGCTGGTCAAGCCTCCAAAATTAAGCCGATTTCTTTAGAGAAGATGGCTGAGCTATACAAGAGCGGCAAATTAACCCAAATTGTGAAGTGATTTAAACATGCCTGCTTTGTACGCTACCTCTATTAAGTCATTGCCTTTGCTGTCTAAAGGCAAGGTGCGTGATGTTTATGCATTAGATGACGACAAGTTATTGATGATTACTACCGACCGTCTTTCAGCTTTTGACGTGGTGATGGGTGAGCCTATTCCTGAGAAGGGTGTAGTTCTCAATCAAATGGCTAATTTTTGGTTTGATAAATTAGCTGCAGTGATCCCCAACCATTTAACTGGCATTGATCCAGCTACCGTAGTGGCGGCAGATGAGGTTAGCCAAGTCAAAGGTCGTGCAGTAGTTGCTAAACGCTTAAAGCCTATTTTGGTTGAAGCAGTGGTACGTGGTTATCTAGCTGGTAGTGGCTGGAAAGACTATAAAGAAACTGGCAAGGTTTGCGGCATTGCTCTACCGGAGGGTTTGGAGAATGC
>CAITHY010000120.1 GCA_903892315.1 uncultured beta proteobacterium
CTCCCTGCTCTCGCTCTATCACCTGAGCGGCTATAAGGCCATCCCAAATAAAGAGATGGCATTTAAAGTAGCACCTAAAGTTCAAGTTCCTGCTGAAGAACCTCCGCCCGAGGAAGAAACGGCTGCAACCACTGCGGATGATGAAGCAGAAAATGAGCCGCCAGATAATCCACCTGAGCCGCCTACAAAAGACGAAGAGTCAAAAGAACCGCCGCAAGATGACGAGCCAGAAGAAGAATTTAGTTTCTTCCCGAGTGTGCAGTGGAGCAATGAATCCAATTCACCACACCTTGCTGGTCGCGCCGCAGAGTACCTAGAGTCTTCTAATCTGATTGTGGCAAATCGCGATTTTAGAGGTTTTCAGGATCTAGAGATTTACTTCACTGATAAATACTCTGAGACTGAGCTCTACCCTAATCTGGTGATTGATGCGATTACCGAAGCCATTGAGCAGTTACTGATGGAGTGTGTTGCTGGAGTGTTGTCACTTCAAGGAACGGATCATTGGCACCATCACCATATCCATGGGGCACTATCACCTGAAGCACTCAGCACAGCAGTGATGCAACGTTACTGGACTACCGCTTATATTGATCTGGCGATTCGGACTCGTCTTCAACAGCAAGCAGGCCAAGAATAATACTTCTGCTATATAAATCCTAAGAGAACCCGTTAGGGTTTTGGCTTTGCCAACGCCAGGTATCCTCGCACATACGATCTACATCGTATTGCGCTTGCCAAGCCAAGATCTCTTTTGAATACTTCGCATCAGCATAATATTCAGGTAAATCACCCGAACGACGTGGAACAACTTCATAAGGAAGCTTTTTACCTGAAGCCCTCTCAAAAGCAGCAACCAACTCAAACACTGATGTGCCCTGACCCGTACCTAGGTTGACTGTCAATACGCCCAATTGATTTTGCAAATACCGAAGAGCAGCTAAGTGTCCGGATGCTAAGTCGTCAACATGAATGTAATCACGCACACCAGTACCATCCTTGGTATCGTAATCATCGCCAAATACCGATAACTTTGCCCGCTTTCCAACCGCTACTTGCGCCACAAATGGCATCAAATTATTAGGAATGCCAGCCGGATCCTCGCCTATCAATCCAGAGTGATGCGCGCCTACTGGATTGAAATAGCGTAACAAGGCTATACGCCATGAGGCGTCTGAGATTGCTAAATCCCGCAGGACTTGCTCAACCATGAGCTTGCTTTGACCGTAAACATTAAAAGGTTTTAAGGGATGTGATTCGGTATAAGGCAAAAATACCGGCTCCCCATATACGGTTGCAGAAGAAGAAAACACTATTGACTTCACGCCAGATTTTTGCATTTCCTCTAAAAGAACTACGCTACCTCCCACGTTATTGTCGTAATAGAGGAGTGGTTTTTCACCGCCCTCAGCAACAGACTTTAACCCTGCAAAATGAATCACCGTCTCAATATGATTCTCAGTAAATAGTTTTTTAAGTAAGGCACGATCGCGCACATCACCCTCAATAAACTTTGGCGCCCTGCCAGTAATTTTGGTGATGCGATCAATGACCTGTGCTTTGCTATTGCAAAGATTATCTAAAACCAATACATCCAGACCAGCCTCTAAAAGCTGAACTACGGTGTGTGATCCGATATAGCCCGTGCCGCCAGTAACCAGAATAGTCATTATTTACTTACGCATTTAGAGAGAGTGGATTAAATACTTCTTGCCCTCCATCTTAATGCCTGTTGCAATACATCCTGGTAGTCAGTAGTCACTGCTAAGTCAACCCCCCGATCTAAGGCACCAGACTGTAGACCGGGCCATTTACCCATTACCTGACCTCCAGGCACTTGACTTCCCATGACTAACGCCAATCCAGCATGGCCATGATCTGTGCCATTACTCTTATTAGAACGTAAACGCCTACCAAATTCACTAAGCACTACTAAGGTGTAATCTTTTTTCTGTGCCTGCATATCTTCATCAAATGCTTGCAAGGCCATAGCAAGATCCTTAACTAAATAATTCAGTTTCCACCCTTGATGCTCGTGAGTATCCCAACCCCCTTGATCAACCCAAGCATATTGCAATCCGACGTTGGCTTGCATGAGCCGCGCTACCGATCGCAGGCCGACCCCCGGATCAGAATTCGGATAAGGGCTTTGACCTGCGCTCACATAGGGTGCAATACGATTATCTTGCTTGGGTAGTGCACGATTAATTTCTTCAATCAATTGCAGCGTTTCAAGCATATTGCCACTGACAATTGGATTACTATCAGCATTGCATAAAGCCTGTATTGCTTTAAAAGAGTTATCTCCACCAGGAAATGGCATGCCCCCCTGCAAATCGCGCGTCACCAATACTTGGTGAGCCCCTTGCATCACCCTGGGAAATGAACCATTACCAGCAAATAGCGGCAAAGAGTTTTTGGGCCATCGAGGATTGCTTAATTGCTCAGCCCTAGCTATCCACCCCAAAGAGTCAGGCAATCGATCCAGCGATTGGACGCCGCGCTCCATGATTTCCTGAGCCTCAAAATGCGATCGAGTTTCATCAAGCAGGCCTACCGCAGGCCAAACTACTAAACGCTTATTTGCATACAGCTGGGTGATTGGCAGTGCATTAGCGAGCCAATATAAAGGGGTACCATTTAACACTACAGGCGAGCCTGCTGCAGCGCTCATGGCAAAGCGCATATCCGGAGGGCGAGCTGCCAAAAAGTTAGGGTCCTCCAGTGGCGACAAAATACCCAAAGCATCAGCACCGCCGCGCAAGAACACCACAATGAATGGAGAGACCTGAGTTGAATTAGGCTTAAGCACTGAGGCGCCCACTTTAGAACCAGAGCTTCTCTCGGTGGACATGGCCATATCACTCATGCCAGCAAAAGCTTCTGCCCCCAACAGATAGGAAGCAGCGGAAGTTGAGCCCACTTTTAAAAAATCACGCCGCCTCATGATGATGACCTTTTCTTAGATGGCGGCAAAGTACTCAAGCCAATTTGCTCTGGGCTTGGTAGTGCAACGCCCGCTTGAAAAGACGGCGCGCAGGCTAGTAGACCGACAAGGCGACGAGCTACATTGGGATCGGTTACAAAATCACTAGGCTTCATGTTTTGTGAAAGCAACAAAGCATTCGATAGATCCGGCCGTGGTGTACCAAACAAAGGAATCTCCCAACGCGCCATCAGCTCTTGATAACTTCGCTTAGACGGCAATTCTGCAAACGGATCCCACACGCCCGTGCCCCACCAATTCTGCGCCAAACCTTGCATCAACTCTGCACGATTGCGTAAATAGGATGAAGAAATCAGCCAGTTCATTTCCGTACGAGGGCCTTCGGGTGTTGGCCAGCCATAGATCGGTGGCCCAGCGTTATCTACTACCCACAAAATATGCACTTCGGTAAAGTTCACTGGCAAGTTCACTGCCCTAGAAAATCTGCCGACTAGCTGCAATGGCGTTCGAGCCTTTTGCCTCTGAGCTAGGGGAATTTTTTGAGAGTGCAATACTAAATGCTCAAATACTTTTCGCAATTGATTGGGAGAGTTTGCCTCTTGCGAAAATACTTGCGCGGTACTCTTAACCAACTCTGGTGATGGTTGATCGCTCACAAAACGACTCACTAATTTTTTGGCAATATGCTGCGCAGTAGCCGGATGATAGGCGCATAAATCGAGCACCGTATTGCCATCATGGAGAGGTCCTGCAAAGGAGTTGAACTCCTTCCCCAGAACACGCTTTTGGTAGTTGTCATGCCAAGACTCCACATAGACAAACTCCCCCGTCTTCGCTAAATTTTGTCCAGCGCCCAAACCAGTGCCATCAGCCATAGC
>CAITHY010000121.1 GCA_903892315.1 uncultured beta proteobacterium
CATCACCACATCAACTTTACCTGCACGAATGAGCCTCCAGCCATGTAAAAAGGCTGGCAACGCCCATGACCATTGACTGGAGTAGCCAAGGCAAAGCTTCTCAATTGCAATGAGTGGCGCCAATAGGATCGAAACCGTTCTAGTAGTGATCTTGTAGATGAATCCACGGCCATATTTATTAGCCACCCAATGACGAAAGTCAAAACGAAAGCCTGAAGGACCCCAAGCAATAAATTGGTAATGCGGAAAGCGCTGATCTTTGATACCAGTGATGGCACTGAACACAATCGGCTCAACACCCGCTTCTAATAAATAAGGTATTTTGTCGGTAATGGTTAAGCTAGCTGCACGACCATCCATATTGAATGCATGAGTCAAAATCAACCAACGCTTTTTTTCAGTCACCGCAGGCAAAGAAATGGTCACTCAGGTGGCTCGACTAGTTGCCAGCAACAATGGACATCACAGCCATGCGCACTGCAATTCCAAAAGTCACTTGATTCAAGATGACGGATTGAGGACCATCGGCGACGATTGAATCAATCTCAACGCCGCGATTCATGGGGCCAGGATGCATCACGATGGCATCGGCTTTGGCTAAGGCAAGGCGAGTAGGGTTTAAGCCATACTGCTTAAAGAAAGCATCACCCTCGGGAACCTGACCAGCCTCCATACGCTCCTTTTGAATGCGCAGTGTCATCACGACATCCACATCCTTTAGGCCTTCTTCCATGCTATGGAACACTTTGACACCCAACATATCTAGATTGCTTGGAAGTAAGCTTTCTGGACCAATCGCACGAATGTCTTCGCAACCCAAAGTCGTAAGGGCATGGATATTCGATTTAGCAACGCGGCTATGAACAATATCGCCCACAATCGCCACTTTCAAACCTTTAAAGTTTTGCTTAAAGTGACGCATCGTATACATATCCAACAATCCTTGCGTTGGATGTTGATGGCTACCATCACCTGCATTCACTACGTGTACATGTGCTGGTACGTGATTCGCGATTTCAATGGGGGCTTTAGATACGCTATGACGCACCACAAAAATATCAGCCTGCATTGCCACTAGATTATCAATGGTGTCGAGCAAGCTCTCACCCTTGGCTGTAGACGAGGTTGAAATATCTAAATTAATCACATCTGCTGATAAACGCTTAGCAGCGATTTCAAAAGTGGTTCTAGTACGAGTAGAGTTTTCAAAGAACAGATTAAATACGCTTTTGCCGCGCAGTAACGGGACCTTCTTCACCTCGCGGGCAGGATCTGTCACGCTCACAAACTGTTGCGCAGTATCTAAAATATGCAGAATCTGCTCCTTAGGCAAGCCCTCTAGAGTGAGAAGATGCGTTAGTTCTCCAGCCGCATTAAATTGATTCACTAGCTGACTCATTACTCACGCTCCTCTAGCTGAAAGCTGAACTTGCCAGCGGTATCTTTTTCTAAAACCAGAATTTGGTTTTCCGGAACCTGTACCTGCTCACCTACAAAATTAGCGGTTATTGGTAATTCACGATTTCCTCGATCAGCAAGGACCATGAGCTCGACTTGCGCAGGCCTTCCAAAATCAAATAACTCATTGAGAGCTGCTCGAACAGTTCTACCAGTAAGCAACACATCATCAATCAAAATGACATTGGCACCGTTTACATCAAAAGGTAAATGCGTAGTCATAGTGCTAGCAGTACGTAAAGCAGTCATGCCTTTTTCTGCGTAGTCATCCCGATGAAAAGCGACATTAATTATTCCAAAGTGTGGAAGCCCTAAATCATGGGCGAGCCGCTCGGCAATCCATGCACCACCCATAGCAAGGCCAGCAAGCTCAAAAGAGCCCTCTTGCGCTCTCTTGCGCAAGTTCTCTAGTAATTTTCCGTATAACTGTTCAGCATTCATTCTCTGGTCCGGACTCTATATAAGATCTATTTCTTTTTCTAGCGATTAACTTAATCTAACTTCAGGGCTTCACGTTATGTTCTGCAAAATACTGCTCCAAAATGAGGGCTGCAGAGTGCGCATCTAGATTGTCGTGCATCTTGGAGTCCCCCTCCAAAACTGCAGAGGTATAGCGCTCATCTACCCAGAAAACCGGCAACTGAAAGCGGCCATGCAACTGATTGCCGAAGCGGACTGCCTTTCCAGTCATTTCATGGGGGGTGCCGTCTGGATGTACTGGTCTGCCAACCACCAATTGGTCAGGCTGCCACTCTTTCAAAAGCTTTTCAATCGCCTGAAAAAGAACGTCACTACTTGGCGCTGCAATGGTCTTTAATGCTTGACCGGCTTTTGTCACAGAGTTTCCGACTGCCACACCCACTCTACGAGTTCCATAATCAAATGCCATCAGCGTCAATGCGTCAGGCATGCCCAGCCTCTCCAGACAGATGAGACAAATCAAAACCTAAGTGACTTACCGCTTTTTCGTATCGCTGACTTGACGGGGTATTAAAAATGATTTCAATCATTTGTTCACGTGCTAATGGCACATTCATCCAGCCATTCAGCGTAATCTCTTCCTCAAGCTGACCAGCGCCCCATCCGGCATAACCCAAGGTCATCAAAAAATGTTGCGGACCTTTACCTGCAGCAACTGCTTCAAGGACATCCTTTGAAGTAGTCATCGTCAGGCCGCCCGGAATAATTAAGGAGGAACTATAAGGAGACGGTAAATCAGACTCATGCAAAACAAAGCCGCGCTCTATCTGAACTGGACCGCCAAAATATACCGGCTGCTTTAATAAAGGGGCAATTTCCAGCTTCAAGTCAATCTTGTCAAAGAGCGTTTCCAAATCAACCTCAGTAGGGCGATTAATGACCAAACCCATCGCACCCCTTTCGGTATGCTCAAAGAGGTAAATCACAGAACCTGCAAAATTAGGATCCACCATTCCAGGCATGGCAATTAAAAACTGATTGGCAAGATGGTCTGCAGAAAATGAAATTGACGACTCTGACGCAGAAGCTCGTTCTGAAGCAGGGGGTGCTTTTTTAGCCGAAGTCATAGGGCTTATTTTACAGAATATCTAGATTTTTCCGGTAATCCAGTAAGCAAAAAGGCCAACTATTTCATGAACG
>CAITHY010000122.1 GCA_903892315.1 uncultured beta proteobacterium
AACAAGAAGAGTTGCGAGTTGCCATCGTTGATGGTCAAAAACTCATTGATATCGATATCGAAGCTGCCGGCCGTGAACAACGCAAAGGCAATATCTACAAAGGTGTCATTACCCGCATTGAACCTTCCCTTGAGGCCTGCTTTGTTAATTACGGCGAAGAGCGTCATGGCTTTTTGCCATTTAAGGAAGTGGCTCGCAGTTACTTTAAAGAAGGTATCGACGTCCGTAATGCTTCCATCAAGGATGCCTTACGCGAAGGTCAAGAAATCATTGTTCAAGTAGAAAAAGAGGAGCGCGGCCAAAAAGGCGCGGCCCTCACATCCTTTGTCTCCTTGGCAGGCCGTTATTTGGTTCTCATGCCAAATAACCCACGTGGAGGTGGTGTTTCCCGCCGTATTGAAGGCGAAGACCGTCAAGAACTCCGCGAAGCGATGGCCCAATTAGAAGTAGCAGATGGCATGAGCATCATTGCTCGTACCGCTGGTATTGGTCGCGACGCCACTGAATTGCAGTGGGACTTAAGCTATCTCATGCAGTTGTGGAAAGCGATTGATGAAGCTGCTAAAGGCAACTCCGCTCCATTGCTTATCTACCTTGAATCTAGCTTAGTGATTCGCGCGATCCGTGATTACTTCCAGCCTGATATTGGCGAGATCCTCATCGATACCGATGACATCTACGAACAGGCTGCAGCATTTATGTCTGTTGTGATGCCCGACAATTTGCCGCGAGTAAAGCGCTATCAAGATGATGTGCCTTTGTTTTCTCGCTTCCAAATTGAGCATCAAATTGAAACCGCCTACTCACGTACTGTGCCATTGCCATCTGGCGGCGCAATCGTGATCGACCACACTGAGGCCTTGGTTTCGGTAGACGTCAACTCAGCACGCGCAACCCGTGGTTCCGATATTGAAGAGACTGCAACTCGTACCAATTTAGAAGCTGCCGATGAAATCGCCCGTCAAGCGCGTTTGCGTGACTTAGGTGGCTTGATCGTGATCGACTTCATTGATATGGAATCGAGCAAAGCTCAGAAAGACGTTGAGAACCGCTTACGCGATGCTCTGCGTCATGACCGTGCTCGGGTTCAGATGGGCAAGATCTCCAAGTTTGGCTTAATGGAAATGTCCCGTCAGCGCTTGCGCCCTGCATTGTCTGAAGGTAGCCATGTAACCTGCCCACGTTGTAACGGCACTGGCCACATTCGCGATACCGAATCTTCTGCATTGCAAGTTCTGCGCATCATCCAAGAAGAGGCAATGAAGGAAAACACCGCCGCGATTCATACACAGGTACCAGTCGAAGTGGCTGCCTTCCTGTTGAATGAAAAACGTGCTGAAGTCATCAAGATCGAGACTCGCTTCAAAGTGAACGTCTTGATGGTTCCTAATAAGCATTTAGAAACCCCACACTACAAGCTTGAGCGTTTGCGCCATGATGACCCACGTCTGGACGATCAAAAAGCTAGCTACGTAATGGCGGAAGAAGCTGCTCGCGAACTCGAGACCGATACCACTGTAAGCCGCAAGGATGCAGATGTAAAAGTGCGCCCAGAAGCGGCAGTTAAAGGCATTACACCAACTCAACCTGCGCCAGTTAGTCAGCCACGTCCTGCACGTACTGAAACAGTAGCAGCCGAAAGTTCTAGTGGATTCTTTGGATTTATTAAGAAGCTTTTCGCCTCGGCTCCAGCAGTTGAAGAGAAGCCTGCACCAAGCAATCCACGGGGCCGTAATCAAGGTCGTAATGGCAATGATCGCAATCGCGGTCGCAACCGTCGTGGCGAGCGTACCGAGCGCCCAGCAGCTAGTGCAGCTGAAGGCACTCCGGTAGAAGGCACCAACAATAATCGCAACCGCAATAGCCGTAACGGTAACCGCAATCAAGGCAATCAAAATGGTCCAAAGCCAGAACGTCAAGATGCGAATCGCAATCAAGCCAATCTGGCAGCAGTAACTCCAGCAACGGAAGCAGCTCCTGGTAGCGAAACTACTCCAGGTGCTGATGGCGAAGAGCGTCGTGGTCGTGGTCGCAATCGTCGTGGTCGTGGTCGTGGTCAACGTGGCGAGCGCGCAGAAGGTGGCAGCGAAGCTACTAATGCAGCAGCAACTGCTACGTCAGCAAGTCCGTTTGCAGGACCTCCTGTAGGAATGGCTGGCGCATCTGCAAGCATGCCAATTCAGAATCTCGCGAACAGCTTTGGTAACGCAAAGCCTGCAGCTGCGAAACAAGAAAGGCAAGAACGCGCACCACGTGCTCCACGTCAATCAAATCGTCCTGCACAAAACGCTGCTCCTACTCCTGCATCTGCTCCAGCTCCAGTGGCTGTTGCTGCCGCTCCGCTAGAGGTAATCACTAAGCCTGCACCAGAACTTCCTAAAGTTGCCTTCCAGGCACTTGAAGAAACTCCATTGCATAGCGTTGTGCAATCAGCAGGCATGATCTGGGTCGCTACTGACTCTTCAAAGCATGCTGATGCTCAAAGCCAGATTCAGGCAGAGCCAGTGGCTCATAACTTGGGCAGAGCGCCTAAACCGGCTGCTAGCCTTCCTGATGGCCCGATGGTTTTAGTAGAAACCGGCGGCCAAGAAAAAACGGTTTAACGCTTATTCAAACTTTTCTCCAGGCCGCCATTTATCCCAAAAGGATATTTGGCGGTTTGGCAGAAACCCTGTTTCACAGCCATAATTGAGAGCATGGTTGAAAAAGTAAACTCCAAGGTAATTCCGATACGCATTGATGAAGGCAAAGGCCTGATGCCGTCTATTGGCACCCAACTCATCACGCCACATGGTCATACCAAAGACACTCGGGATCGCACCCTAAGAGATCTTCGCATCTCCGTGACCGATCGTTGTAACTTTCGCTGCACTTATTGCATGCCTAAAGAAGTATTCGACCAAAACTATCCCTACTTAGCTCATAAAGAATTACTGAGCTTTGAAGAAATCGCACGCCTTACCTCCATCTTTGCCACATTAGGCGTTGAAAAAATTAGGCTGACTGGTGGCGAACCTTTGCTACGCAAGAACTTAGAAGTACTGATTGAGATGTTGGCCAAAGTACGCACGCCACAAGATAAAGCATTGGACCTCACCCTTACTACCAACGGTAGCATCTTGCGCAAGAAAGCTACTGCACTAAAAGCAGCTGGCCTACAAAGACTGACAGTCAGCCTCGATGGTCTAGATGACGCTATCTTCAAAAAAATGAATGATGTTGACTTCCCAGTTGCCGATGTACTCGATGGAATTGCCGCAGCACAAGAAGCAGGCTTCCAAAACATCAAAGTCAATATGGTAGTGAAAAAAGGTACCAACGATCATGAGATTGTTGCGATGGCCAAACACTTTAAAGGCAGTGGCGTCATTCTGCGCTTTATTGAATTTATGGATGTGGGTAGCTCTAATGGCTGGAATATGGAACAAGTACTTCCGTCCAAAGAAGTCATTGCCAGAATTCATGAAGCTTTTCCTTTGGAGCCGGTTGAGGCTAATTACACTGGAGAGGTCGCACAGCGCTGGCGTTATGTTGATGGCTCAGGCGAGATTGGTGTGATCTCTAGTGTTACGCAGACCTTCTGCCACGAATGCTCTAGAGCTCGCATCTCAACTGATGGACAGATGTATCTCTGCCTCTTTGCCAATGAGGGTTTTGACTTCAAAACTTTATTGCGCTCAGGTAAGAGTGATTTAGAAATCGCCAATGCAGTAATGAATACCTGGGCAACTCGCGACGATCACTACTCAGAAATTCGAGGCTCGTATCATGCGAACCTACCATCTAGCAACCGTAAGGTTGAAATGTCTTATATTGGTGGTTAATGATTTCTACTAAAGATATCACTGCACTCATACTTGCTGGTGGACGTGCGCAACGCATGGGTGGTATTGATAAAGGACTTATTCCTTTCCACGGCAAGCCACTCATTGAGTCAGCTATTACCAAGCTAAAGCCCCAAGTGCAAACCATTGTGATTAATGCCAATCGCAACATCACCAAGTATGCGAGTTATGGATATTCAGTGATCATGGATGAGGCGCCTGATTTTTCAGGGCCCCTGGCAGGCTTCTCTATAGGTCTAAAGACCTGCAAGACCTCTTATCTCCTGACCTCGCCTTGCGACTCACCCTTGCTACCCGACAACCTCGCTGAGTCATTGACTGCTGAGATGGAGCGTGGTGATTTTCAATTGGTGTACGCCTCGACCAAAGAAGCAGATGGCAAGGTATGGGCGCAGCCTGTTTTTTGCCTCATGCGAAGTACCCTGCAAGATTCATTGAATCAATTTCTCCAAAAAGGAGATCTCAAAATTGATCGCTGGTTCAAAGAGTTACGTAGTAGCACCGTTATATTTGATGATCCCCAGGGTTTTGCCAATGTAAATACCCCTGAAGAGCTAAAGTCACTAGAAGACTTATCGAGATGAGTCATTCCCCAAACCAAGCAATTCTATTAACTTCGTCGCTACATGTTGATAGCGCACGTAAGGCAATTGCTGCGTTAGTAGAAGATCTCATTCAAGAAGCTACAGTAATCAAAGATTCCGCAGACATTGAAACCGCCCCATTAGATCAGGCGATTAATCGGATCTTGGCGACTGATTTACTTTCACCTATCGATGTGCCAGCTGCCGATAATTCTGCGATGGATGGTTATGCATTTGATGGCAAATGTCTTGATACAAGCAGTCCATCTATCTCATTAAGAGTGGTTGGGACAGCACTTGCAGGCAAGCCCTTTGAAGGCAGTATTGGTCCCGGGGAATGCCTCAAGATCATGACCGGTGCACTGATGCCTACTGGCTGCGATACCGTCATTCCGCAAGAATTCACAAATACCAAAGATGAGCTCACGATTGAATTTCCGCAAAATCAATTAAAGTCTGGCGAGAACCGACGCTTACGTGGCGAGGATCTGCAACAGGGTAGACCTGCAATCGCTGCTGGTCGCATACTGCGCCCTTCTGATCTCGGTTTAGCTGCATCACTAGGCATTGCCTCTTTACCCGTCAGGCGCAAACTTAAAGTAGCCATTCTGTCTTCTGGCGATGAGTTGCGTGCGCTAGGCCAAGCATTGGATGCAGGCAGCATCTATGACAGTAATCGCTATAGCCTTACTGGTTTGCTTAACCGCCTAAATATAGACATGATTGACTGCGGGATTGTGCGCGATGACCCCGCCTCTTTGAAGCAAGCCTTTATCGAAGCAGCCAGTAAAGCGGATGTATTGATTTCTTCTGGGGGCGTTTCAGTTGGCGAAGCGGATTTCACAAAACAGATCATGCAAGAGTTGGGCGATGTCGGATTTTGGAAAATCGCTATGCGCCCAGGACGCCCCATGGCCTTTGGAGTTCTGAAGCCAATATCTGGAAAATCTAATGCTCGCAAAACCCTTTTCTTTGGTCTACCCGGGAATCCAGTAGCGGTCATGGTGACCTTCTATCAATTTGTCCGTGCAGCACTTCTGCAGCTCAATGGCGCTCATCAAACTGAACCGCCTCTTATCCAAGCTATTGCCGAAGCTCCCATTCGGAAAAAGCCAGGTCGCACAGAATTTCAGCGCGCCATTCTGGAGCGTAGAGCTGATGGCAAGCCAATAGTGAGGCTGACTGGAAGCCAAGGTGCTGGAATTTTGCGCTCGATGAGCGAGGCCAATTGCTTTGTGATCCTAGGTCACGAACAGGGAAATGTTGCCGCTGGAGACTGGGTAGATATAGCACTTTTTGATGGACTGCTTTAAGATTGCGTCATCATGAAACTTACTAAAAAAGAGCTTGTCTTTCTCGACCCCATGCATACCGCCAAAACCTTGGTTTTGGTTTATCTCTGCTTCTCTGTGCCGATCGTGTTGTTGGCCCTGTTTGTAGCCTTCATTCGGGATGGCGCTATTCCAGGGTTTACCGTGCTGTCTGCGCTCATTCTTAATGCCCTACTCGGCTTTGGATTACTGTGGATTGCCTGCAAAGTCTATAACTGGGTTGCTGGAAAATTCGGTGGCATTGAATTGGCATTGCGCGAATTGCCAGAAGAGATTGATGCTGAGTAAGTAACTCAAGATTCGAAGCTAAGCTTTAAGCGATAAAGCCGAGCAATGCTCGGCTTTATTTTTTACTAAGGTTTATAGACTTCTACATTAATCAGGCTAGGGGGTTTTTTTCCATCCAGCGCTGCACGTAAATTATCTACCGCCAAATCCACCATTGCTCTACGTGTTTTTTCTGTGGCGCTAGCAATGTGTGGAGCAAGCACCACATTGCTCAATTTCAATAGCTCGGGATGTACTTTAGGCTCCCCTTCGAACACGTCTAAGCCGGCCGCAAAGATTCTTTTCTCCTTGAGAGCTTGAGCTAGCGCCGCATCATCCACAATACCCCCGCGGGCAATATTTACCAGGGTTGCAGTCGGCTTCATGAGTGCAATTTCTTTAGCGCCAATCGTATGATGACTCTCTACACTATAAGGTAACACTAGAACTACGTGATCGGCGGTGCGAAGTAATACTTCTTTGGAAACATATTTAGCACCGCACGCCTTTTCATCGGCCTCAGATAAATGACTGCGATTGTGATAAATCACATTCATTCCAAAACCTAAAGCACGCTTAGCAATTCCTTGACCAATACGTCCCATACCAATAATACCCACTGTGCTGTGATGCAAATCCATACCAAGGGGATTGTTCATAATCGACCACTTGTCCCACTGACCTGCACGCACCCAATGCTCGGATTCGGTAATACGTCTTGCGGTTGCCATCAATAAAGCAAAACCAAAATCTGCTGTTGTGTCGGTCAAAACATCTGGTGTATTGGTTGCCATTACTCCAGCAGCAGTCATTGCCAGCACATCAAAATTGTTATATCCGACAGAAATATTGGCCACCACCTTTAAATCTGTTGCATGAGCTAGCGCGTCGGCATCAATTCTTTCGCTACCCGCGACTAAAGCCCCTACAACCCCAGAGAGTTCTTTTTGCAACTCTTCGGGAGTAAAAATCCTATCTTCTTGATTGGACCGAACCTCATAAGACTCCTCCAATTTGGCCAAAGCCTCTGGGAAAATGGCTCTTGCAACCAGGATTCTGGGTTTTTGCTTGCTAGCATGGGTATTTGACTGGGTATTCATAGTAGGAACTTTACCTCAACTAAAAAGACCGATTCGCCTGAAAAATAGGCTATTTCAGCTAAAATTGAGCTTTTATAACTTAGCACCCGGCTTTTTGGGGCTCTTGAAACAAAACTGCCATGACTTACGTTGTTACCGAAGCTTGTATCCGTTGCAAATACACTGATTGTGTTGATGTTTGCCCAGTTGACTGCTTTCGCGAAGGTCCTAATTTTTTAGTGATCGATCCAGATGAATGCATTGACTGCGCAGTTTGCGTCCCCGAGTGCCCAGTGAATGCAATTTATGCTGAAGACGACGTGCCCGGCGATCAACAAGCATTTATCAAACTCAATGCTGAGCTCTCTCCTTCCTGGACTTCGATCACCAAGTCTAAAGCAGCCCTTCCAGATGCTGAAGAGTGGAAAGACGTTAAAAACAAACTTGATCAGCTAGTAAAGTAATTTTCTAGCCAAAGAAATTTGTGTTGAATACACCTATAGAAACCGATGCCGTCATCATTGGCGCCGGTCCTGTGGGTCTCTTTCAGGTTTTTGAATTAGGGCTCTTAGAAATCAAAGCGCATGTCATTGATTCGCTGCCAGAAGTTGGCGGTCAATGCATCGAACTTTATCCAGATAAACCCATTTACGATATCCCTGCTATCCCTGTTTGCACAGGACGCGAACTGACTAATAATTTACTAAAACAAATTGAACCGTTTGGCGCTCAATTTCATTTGAGTCAAGAAGTCACGAAGCTTGAACCCCAGGCTGATGGCCGCTTTCTGATTAGCACCTCCCTCAATCATCATTTCCTAAGCAGAACCGTATTTATTGCCGGCGGTGTTGGGGCCTTTCAGCCCCGCACCATGAACCTTGAAGGCATAGATGCCTTTGTGGGAAAACAAGTTTTCTATCAGATCAAAAATCCTGAGCGATTTATAAACAAGAGAGTGGTGATTTGTGGTGGTGGTGATGCAGCTCTAGATTGGGCAATTCATTTTTCTGATATTGCCTCTAGTGTTACCTTGATTCATCGTCGCGATGACTTTAAGGCTGCGCCAAAATCTATTGCCAAAATGCGTGAGCTTTGCACCAATCAGCAGATGAATCTGCTCATCGGACAAGTGACCGGCTACGAGGTGAAAGACGATCAACTGACTGAAATTGCCTTCATCGATATTGATGGCGAATCAAAATATATTCCCCTGGATGACCTCTTGGTGTTTTATGGGCTCTCACCCAAATTAGGTCCGATTGCCGAATGGGGTTTAAATATCGACCGCAAACAAATCTGCGTTGATACTGGAAAATTTCAAACTAGCATTCCTGGGATTTATGCCGTTGGTGATATTAATGTCTACCCAGGCAAGAAAAAGCTCATACTTTCCGGCTTCCATGAGGCTGCTCTAGCTGCCTTTGCGGCTGCTGAGCATCTAAACCCCGATAAACAGATTCAGCTCCAGTACACAACTACCTCTCCGAAGCTGCACAAGGCCTTGGGAGTAAAGTCGCCCACATTCGAGTAAGCTATCCTTAATTCGTTAATACATCACCACTTTTAGCCAATATATATGCGTCAATATCACGATCTCATGAAAGAAGTCCTCGCCAAGGGAGTTCAAAAGTCTGACAGAACTGGAACTGGCACCGTCTCCGTATTTGGGCACCAGATGCGCTTTAACTTGGCTGATGGCTTTCCTATGGTGACCACCAAGAAGCTTCACTTAAAGTCAATCATCTATGAATTACTCTGGTTCCTTAAAGGCAGCACGGATAATAACTGGCTGAAAGAGCGCGGCGTATCCATCTGGAATGAATGGGCAGCACCCGATGGGGATTTAGGCCCCATCTATGGCTATCAGTGGCGTTCATGGCCTGCACCGAATGGTCAACATATTGATCAAATCTCTGAAGTGGTTGAGACAATTAAGAAGAATCCAGACTCACGTCGCATGATTGTTTCTGCGTGGAACGTGGCTGATATTCCTCGTATGGCTTTAGCACCTTGTCATGCCTTCTTTCAGTTTTACGTAGCAGATGGCAAGTTGTCATGTCAACTTTATCAACGTAGTGCCGATATCTTCTTGGGTGTGCCATTTAATATTGCTAGCTATGCATTGTTAACCCATATGATGGCGCAACAATGTAATTTAGAAGTGGGTGACTTTATTTGGACTGGCGGCGACTGCCACTTGTATAGCAACCATCTTGAACAAGTAGAACTCCAGCTATCCAGGGACTTCTTTCCTTTACCTAAGCTGAATATTTTGCGTAAGCCTGATTCATTTTTTGATTACGAGTTTGAAGACTTCGAAATCATCGGCTATGAATCCCATCCTCACATTAAAGCTCCTGTAGCTATTTAAAAATCGCACTCATGACTCAACCTGCTATTTCTATGATTGTTGCGCGTTCACGCAATCACGTCATTGGCCGTGACAATCAAATGCCTTGGAA
Source organism: uncultured beta proteobacterium (assembly GCA_903892315.1). The sequence continues at coordinate 9,569 of CAITHY010000122.1, forward strand.
GATTTCGGCTGATTTGCAATTCTTCAAGCGCATCACCATGGGGCACCCTGTGATCATGGGTCGTAAGACCTGGGAATCTATTGGACGACCGCTTCCTGGACGTCGTAATATTGTCGTAAGCCGCAATACTGCCTATGAGGCTACTGGTGGCGAATTAGTGGGATCCCTTGATGAAGCCCTAAACAGCCTAAGGGAGTTCCCACGTGTTTTTGTTATTGGTGGTGAGCAGCTCTTCACGCAAGCGTTTCCCAGGGCGGACAGACTCTATATCACTGAGATCGATATGGATGTTGAGGGAGGTGATACCTTCTTTAAAGTTCCCAATGCCTCAGACTGGAAAGAAGTAGAACGCACACCTGGATCCGAAGGTGGCATTACCTTTAGTTTCATTACGCTAGAACGCAAATAAAAAAGGACTCCTAGGAGTCCTTTTTCTCGGGAAAACATTGTTCCTTTTACTGGACCACAATCTTGGCATCTTTTGCAATCTGGCCTAAGAACTCATATTGCTTTTTTTGCGTCATACCAGCGCGAATAGCTGCCTTAGCTTGCTCAAATGCTGGTGGCTTGCTCAATTTTTTATCTTCCAGTTTGATTAAATACCAGCCTTGCTGCATCTGAATTGGTGCTGGTGAAACCTGGCCTTTAGCAAGAGTTGCCAATACAGAGCCTAATTGTGGCGCTACTTGACCAGACTGAACCCAGCCTACCGCCCCGCCCTGTACTTTGTTTGGCGCTAAAGAAACGCTCTTTGCAACCTTATCAAATGATTCGCCTTTTTTAATGCGCGCTAATGCTGCTTGAGCATCGGTCTCGTTAGCTACTGCAATATCGCTCACCTTGTATTCTGTAATCATGCCTTGAGGACCTAAGGAAGCAATCTCTTTGTTGTATTCGGCCTGAACATCAGCATCAGTAATTGGATTTTTAGCCATGTAAGTTGAAAGCTCTAGATCTGCCAAATAATTCTGGCGAATCATCACCAGCTGTGTATTGGCTTTTTCAGAATTTGCTAAACCATCTTTTTCTGCTAGCTGTGAAAGAAGCAATACTTCGATGTACTTCTCAATTACCACTTTACGCAACTCTGGAGAATCTTTTTGTCCTTGAGAAAGGGCAACCTTAATTCCCTGCTCTACCATGTCATTGGTAATGATGGCCCCATTAACAGAAGCTGCAGCATTAATAGGTAAACCGCTCTGTTGCGCACAAGCTCCGCCAACCAGTGAACTAGCTAATAATCCTGCGGCAATAAAACGTACCGCCATTGGATTTAATACAGAGATAAAAGGTTTCATAAGGAAGATATCTTTCTAAAATTTAGCCTCCATAGTACCAGTAGGCATAAGTCAAGCCTGAATAAGTCACAGTAAAATGCGCCTATGTGTGTTCAATATCTCACTAGCAAAAATGTTGATTGGGTAAAAACCCACTTTGACCTTGATTTACCAACATCCACTACTCACGATGTATTTCCGACCTACCCAGGACCCATTGTGCTCAAAAGTCACAATACTGACCGTACCGCGATTGGTTTAGCGCGCTTTGGTCTATTGCCATCCTGGGCTAAAGAAGAAACCTTCGGCAGAAAAACCTATAACGCTAGAGTGGAAACGGTTGCTGAAAAGCCCTCTTATAAGTACGCCTGGACTAAGCGGCATTACGCCTTAGCCTTCGCAGATGCTTTTTACGAACCTTGTTACGAAAATGGCAAAGCAGTCCGGACCGCTATTAAGCAAGCCAATGGCGAACCGATGGCCATCGCCTCTATTTGGGACACCTGGACCGAACCAGAAACTGGTGAACTGATAGTTTCATTTTCCATGCTGACTATTGATGCCGGCAATCACCCAGTGATGCAACGCATGCACAAACCAGAAGATGAAAAACGTACTGTAGTCCCCTTGCGACCTGAACTCTTTAATGCGTGGCTCAATGCCACACCAGAGGAAGCACAAGCGCTATTAGAAATAGACTCTATTCCTGAACTAACGCTAGCCTAAAAGGTGATGACTGGTTTTGTGGCTTGATAGGGATCAGCTGATTGTATTTCTAGTGCCTCAGCCTCCTCTTCGCCCTGTGGTTGATTATAAAATTTTGCGTCTAATGCACGCTCTTTAGCTATACGAGCATCCTCTGCTCTTGGATCGACCGGACCAAACGGTCCTTCAGCCGGAGACAAGGACTGCCTATTGAATTCCTGAACCTGCCCAGGAGTGTATGGGGAATAAGTTGTTGACCCAGGGGGTAAGAGAGGGGTTTGAGAACAAGCCGAAACACCGATCAATAACAGGAATGGACCTAGTCTCGAGAAGAATGTATTCATGAAACCCATTGTATGGCAGCAGTCATTACTTCATCTAAGCGAATGACTTCGGTAACCCTGGAGCACATTTCTGACTACTGGGATACGGCAGGTGAGCAATAGCAAGATAACCGCCCCATAAATCGAGACGGTTCCTAAATCATTTTTACCTGCTTTATGCCACCAGTAGTGAACTATCGCAGTACAGGCGATCAAGTACACGAGTTTATGCAATAAAGTCCAACGCCTACCCAATTGGCGTACAGCCCAATGATTCGATGTCAGCGCTAAGGGCATGAGTAATACCAAGGTCAAAAAGCCCATCGTAATAAAGGGGCGCTTTACAACATCACTCCACATGGACTGAAGATTGAGATTCTGATCCAGCCAGAACCAGATAGAAAAGTGAATGCAGGCGTAAAAGAAGCAAAAGAGCCCCAGCATGCGACGCAGCTTAATCCAAGCAGTCAAACCGGTAATCAAGCGCAAAGGGGTCATCGCCAGCGTGATACATAAAAAGACCAGCGCCCAAGTACCAGTCGAGCGAGTAATAAACTCAATGGGATTGGCGCCTAAACCTTCGTGATCGCCTAGCCAAACTAAGCGAGCTAGCGGCAGCAAAGAAAGCAAGAAGACCGTTGTCTTAATCAAATTCATAAGCCATATTAAACGACCCCATTGATTCTGAATCAATGGGGTCGTTTAATGAATTGGAATATAAATAAAACTGAAGTCGGACTAAAGCTAAAACTAAGCCAAACTCAGCCCTTCCTTGCTCAGCGGGAAGTTTCGAACGGGTCTACCGATCGCAGCAGAAATGGCATTAGCAACAGCAGGGCCAACTACACAGATCGTTGGCTCGCCCACTCCACCCCAAAAATCCAAGCTGGGAACCAGGACTGTTTCAATCCTTGGTGTAGCCGATAGCTTCAATATTGGGTAAGTATCCAAATTCTGCTGTTTAATGCGGCCGTTTTCTACAGAGATCTCTGGCAAGAAGATTGCGCCTAAGGCCATAGCCACAGAACCTTCAATTTGCTCTCGGGTTAAGTAGGGATTAACAACATGTCCAGAATTTAAGGCAAACACTAAGCGCGTTACCTTTACTACATTATTCTGCACGGTCACCTCAGCTACGCAAGCAGAGTAGCTGGCATAGCCCATGAACTGAGCAACACCACGATAAGTTCCTGCTGGCAAAGGCTTATCCCAATCCGCCTTCTTTGCAGCAGCGTTGAGCACACCTAAATGCTTTGGATGATGTTGCATCAGCGCCTGCCTAAATTTCACAGGATCCTTACCGGCTGCCTTAGCGCACTCATCCATAAAGCATTCCATGAAGATGCCGTTTTGATTGGTATTCACGCCGCGCCATGGGCCAACTGGCACATGGGTATTCTTCATCACATACTCTGTTAAAAGCGTCGGGAAGGTATAGCCAAGCTGTGCATCAGGACCACTCTCATAGAAACCTTGGAGCTGACGCTCATCTTTTCCATTTTTAATGGCCTGTGGTGCCAATGTAGCATTAATCGATTGGCCGGCAACCTTGATATGCATGCCTGTCACATTGCCAGAACCATCTATGCCAGCAGTCATTTTTGCCATCGCTATTGGATGATAGTAATCATGAGTCATATCTTCTTCACGACTCCAAATGACTTTGACTGGCACCCCTGGAAACTTTTGCGCCACTTTGGCAGCAAAGGTTGTGAAGTCTTGTGTAGATCCGCGACGACCCAAGCCACAACCCGAATCCAATTTATATACTTCGCAATTGGCGAGTGGCAACCCAGTAGCTTCAGATAAAGCTGCGTGAGAACCTTCACCATTTTGAGTAGGTACCCATGCCTCTGCACGATCGCCTGTGATTTTGACAGTCGCGTTCATTGGCTCCATCGTGACGTGCGCACGATAAGGCGTGTAATAGATAGCTTCCACTTTCTTGGCGGCGCTATTGATGGCGGCAGGTGCATCACCTTCTTTACGCTGCCAAAAGTCGCCTTCCTCATCCAAACCATCGCGCAACATTTTATTAATGCCATCCTGTGAGACGCTAGCAGCTTTGCCTTCATCCCAAACAATGGGCATAGCATTCAGCGCAGTATTAGCATGCCACCAGGTATCAGCCACTACCGCTACAGTACTGTCATCAATCTTGACTACACCTTTCACACCACGCATCCCTTTAATCTTGGCTTCGTCGTAACTCACCAATTTGCCACCAAAGACTGGGCAGGCTTTTACGGAAGCACAAAGCATCCCTGGAAGCTGTAAATCAACGCCATACACTTTTGATCCATTGACCTTATTGGCAGTATCCAAACGCGCATAAGGCTGTCCAGCAACTTTCCAATCCCTAGGATCTCGCAAGCTAATCGATTTAGGATCGGGCGGGGTTAAAGTGGATGCCAGCTCGGCCACTTTGCCGTAGGTTGTTTTTCGACCTGTTGCTTTATGCGTGATCACACCCTTGTCTACAGTCAACTCCGCAACGGCGACATTCCACTGATTAGCGGCTGCCTGCATTAACATGATGCGAGCTGCTGCTGCGCCTCGACGAACATAGTCTTCAGAGATTCGAATGCCGCGGCTACCGCCAGTACCATGCTCACCCCAAACACGCTTGCGCGCCAAACTTTGTCCTGGCGTAGCTGACTGCGTTTTCACCTTTTTCCAATTGCACTCGAGCTCCTCGGTAACTAATTGAGCCAAACCTGTACGAGTGCCCTGCCCCATCTCCGATCGAGCAATTCTGATGTAGACAGTATCGTCTGGCTTAATACTGACCCAAGCATTGACTTCAGCTTCGCCTGCTTGAGTTGGCGTATTCGGGTCATATTTCGCGCCCGCCTGGGCGAATGCGGCATTAGGCAAAGCGCCTATACCCAGCATAAGCCCACCACCCAGCATAGCGCCCTTGATAATGAAATCACGACGAGAAGAATTCTCTAAATGAGGAGTTTGTTTTAGTGTTGTCATATTCTTGTCCTTATCCACGTGTCGCAGGAGTAGCGTTGTACTGCGCCAAAACATCCGCTAATTTCTTTTGACCTGAGGCAACATGAATTCCATCTCGAATTTTTTGATACGTCCCACAACGACATAAATTGCCCATGGCGTTATCGATATCGGCATCCGTCGGTTTTGGATTCCGCTTCAAAAGAGCGGCGGCTGCCATGATTTGACCTGATTGGCAATAACCGCACTGAGGCACATCGAGTGCAACCCAAGCCTGCTGTACTGGATGCGTATTGTTTTTTGAGAGCGCTTCAATAGTGGTAATTTTGGCTTTACCAACAGCAGATACTGGAATTGAACAAGAACGTACTGGCTCACCATTGAGGTAAACAGTACAGGCTCCGCATTGTGCGACTCCACAGCCATACTTCGTACCAGTGAGCCCTACCACTTCACGAATAGCCCACAACAAGGGCATATTAGGCTCTACTTCGATATTCTGAACCTGACCATTAATGTCTAATTGCATGTTGTCTCCTGTGGTTTTCTTTTCAAAAGACTATAAATCATTCTGGACTTTTTGCGCTCGCACATAAATGTCTTGGTCTAGGGTAAAACCCTATCGAATTAGGCTGTAATTTGCTATCCTGAAGGTTCAATTAAGGATAAATATGACCGAAGAAAACCAAACCCAGAATGACGAAGATTTTGACTATGGGTGCGAGTGCGCAATGACCTTGCTCAACGAACCCACTGAGGATCGTCTGAACGACTTAATTGATGAACTGGATGAAGATGGCATGATCTCCACCGAAGTAGTTTATGGCTTACTAGCCACCATCCTCATGAGCATGAACGAGGAAGAGCACGAAGGTGACGAACACTAATTAGTGTTGATTTACCTGGGAAGCAAAGGCATCCATTGCCTTTGCCAACTGAATATCCAGTGTGGTTAAAGCACCAGCGGAATGCGTACTTAATTCCACTATCACCTTATTCCAAGAGTTTGACCAATCGGGGTGATGGTTTATTTTTTCAGCATACTGCGCGCAGAGCGTCATAAATTCAAAAGCTTGCTGAAAGTCTGCAAAAACAAACTCGCGTGCTATTGCCTTACCCTCAAGCTCTAAAGACCACAAGGGAATTTCTTTTTCTAAATCTAAATCATCAACTATCACGATAGACTGCCTTTAGCTAGAAATGCTTTGAGAGAGTTGCCGTAAATCCTCTGGATAGAGCCAGCGCCATTCGCCCTCTGCCAGATCTGCAGGCATTTGGTATGCCCCAATTTCAGTGCGGCGCAGTTGGGCAACATGATTTCCAACAGCTGCCATCATGCGCTTTACTTGATGATAGCGCCCCTCAACAATCGTCATTGCTAAGACATGATCAGACACTTGTTTGCATGCCGTGGTATAGCAAGGTTTGGGATCATCATCAAGCACAACGCCACTCATCAAATGATCGATTTGCTTTTGTGTAATCGGTTCCGGTGTTGTAATTTCATAAACCTTACCAATATTTTTCTTGGGGGTCGTCATCTTATGAATAAACTGACCATCATCCGAGATTAATAGCAATCCAGTGGTGTCATAGTCCAAGCGACCAACGCATTGGAGTCCCCGCTCAACAAAAGGGCTTGGTAGTAAGCTATAAACACTGGGATGATGTGTCGTTTTATGAGAGCACTCGTAATTCGCTGGCTTATTAAAAGCAAGGTAGGCTTTCTCGTGATACTCCCAGTCTTTACCCTCTACGTTGAGCATTAGACTGTCGGTAGCGATTCTTGCTTCGGGGTCCTCAGCCAACACTCCGTTGACCTTAACCAGCTCGGCATATACCAAATCACTACAATAGCGCCGGGTACCAAAGCCTTGGCTAAAGAGAATTTTTTCTAGGGAAATAGGTTTTGCCATATGCTGCAGAGGATACTACAGAGGGGGCTCGTATTGACTTGAGCATTCCTGCTCTGCAATTCATTATCATTAGATAACCCTCAATTGAATATCTCCGTCATCATGTTATCTAGCCCAAAACCACGCTCCTTATTACATACCCGAGAGATTACTTTTCAGGGTTACACAAGAGAAGATGGTTTATGGGATATTGAGGGTCATCTCAAAGATTTCAAAACAAACCCCTTTCAAACGAGTGCAAAAACCTGGCAGCCAGGAGAAGCTTTTCATGACATGTGGGTGCGAGTCACGCTGGACAAAGAGTTTGTCATCAAGGCAATAGAAGCTGTGATGGATGGCCAGCCCCATGCAGAATGCACGGCAGCTATTCCACCGATGGAGTCACTCATTGGAGAGCGGCTAGGCAAGGGCTGGCGCAAAACCATTGATACCCACCTTGGTGGAATTAAAGGCTGCACCCATTTGCGCGAGCTGCTCTTCAATCTTGCTACTGCAGCTTATCAATCTATTCCAGGGGCGTTCTTTGATCCGAATGGCGATAAGCCACCGCTTTACTTGGGTACCTGCAAGTCCTGGGACTTTGATGGTCCCGTAGTCATGCGTGTGTACCCCCAGTTTTATCAGTGGAATAAAACTCAGCCTTAAAACTCGCCGCGATGAACATTAAATGCATTGAAGGCCTGCTGAACTGGCATTACTTCTAAGACATTGATATTCATATGACTTGGTAAAGTCGCTGACCAATAAATTGCCTCAGCCACATCATCAGCACTTAAAGCCTGAACGCCGGTATAAACCTTCTCCGCTTTATCGTCATCACCCTTAAAGCGAACATTAGAGAACTCCGTGCCAGCGCACATACCTGGCTCTATACAAGTTACTCGCACTGGCGTACCAATCAGATCGGCGCGCAAATTTAAACTAAATTGCTTAACAAATGCTTTGGTACCGCCATAGACATTACCGCCTGGGTAAGGATAGTTTGCGGCAACAGAGCCCAAATTAATCACATGACCACATTTACGCTCCACCATGCCCGGCAAGAAGGCGCGACTCATGTGCGCAAGTCCTTTGATATTGGTATCAATCATTTGATCCCAATCGCTCAAAAATGCTTTATGGGCTGGCTCTAAACCCAAGGCGAGCCCAGCATTATTTACTAAAACAGTGATCTTTGAAAATTCTGCTGGCAGCGCACTTGCCAAAGAATCGACCTGAGCGCTATTGCAAACATCAACTACCATAGTGAGGAGTTTTTTCTGCTGCTCAGCTGGCAAGGAGCTCTTTAGAGCCTCTAAACGATCCGCTCTCCTACCAACCGCAACCACTTTATGGCCATGAGCTAAAAAGCGTCGAGCAGTTGCCTCTCCAAATCCGGCAGTAGCGCCGGTAACTAATACAGTATGTTCCATGCTTCCTCTTCAATTCTTTAATGAATAGTGTTTTGTAATTTAATATTAATGCCTATATGGTATTTCTGCGCGTGCTCACCTTTTCCCTGCTATGCATGCCTGCCGCTCTGGTGTGCGCCACAGAGCAAGCCTCTTCCACGCCTATTTTAGGGCTCGTTAATGCATCTCAAGAAAGGTCTCAAGATCACATCTTGGAGTTTTGGGGCTACCATGCCGCCCAAGGCGCTGAGAATTATGCTGACACGCTTAAATTACGCTATTACAACCCTTTAAATCTTGGTAGTTGGCATGGCACCATGAGGTTGGACACTGCTTATACCGCCACCTATGGACCTACACTTCCCGCACAATCTACTGGCACCTTTTCTCCTAATAATGCGATGCTCACGATTTGGGGTGGTCAAGCCGATTGGCTTGCAAATGTTGGAGCCAGAATATTGGCCCCACTCGGCAGCACAGGCCAGTGGCTAGCGGGGCCTCAGGTGAGCTCCTCGTTTAAACCTGCCAATAGCAGTCAAAATATTCTTTCGGATTTTTCACCTCTAGCCAGATACATGATGGGGTTCAATCGTAAGGCGCCCACAGCCTCCGGTTTACCCCCAGTAGATAATCACCTCGAGCTGTATCCAACGGTCGGCCTCAATCTGAGTTCTAGCACTCAGTTGCGCTTCTGGGATGAAAATGGTGCCGTATATAACTCGTCAGGTGGCGGCTGGTTTGTACCAATCGATGCCATGGTAACTGAGCGTATCAATAAAAACCTTTTAATCGCGATTGGTGGGGCCAAGCAAGTTGTGCAGACTTATTCACTCTACAACTGGACCGTGTACGGAAAAATTTCACTTAGTTTTTAAGGTAAGTGATACCAGATGATTAGCCAAGATCAATCAAGATCTCATTCTCTAGTTTTGCTGCGCCTGATTTCACCAAAGCTTTAGGTAGCCACTGCGTAAATTCATCCATACTCATATTGAGTAGTTTTGCCGCATTCACTAACGCAGGTGTATTCGAAATCCATGCATTCACTTGTGCAATATCACGACTACGCCATTCTAAGAGGCGATATTTCAGCAATACTTTAGCCCCGTGGCGTGCATTGCGATCTGGATCTGAAGCTAAATACTCTAATCTTGATCTTGCTGTCGCAAGTGATTTGGCAACATCTACAAAAGGCGCGCCATGCCCAGGAATCACCAGATTTACTGGCAGAGTCTCAATCAGATCTAGCGTTTGAGCCACCTCCTCAAAACCTGCCTCACCCCAGAGCTCGGGGAAAATTACCCCAAAGCCCTCTTCCCATAGGGCATCGGCTGAAATCAAGATGCAATGCTCTGGTTGGTACAACATGACAGAATGTGGATCATGCCCTGGTGCTGCCAATATCTTCCAGCGATATCTTCCTAATACTATTTCTTCGCCCGGAACCAATACTCCGTGATGGGAAAACTGAGGGCACTCTTGACCTAAGTTGTCGTAACTTAATAAATCACTATCCCAATTTTTCACTGCCAGCGCTTCAGCAGCCGGAATATATACCTCGCAATGAAAAGCCTCCACTAAAGCAGCATTGCCGCCACAGTGATCCGAATGCAGATGGGTATTGACTACCTTATGGAATTTCAAAAGGTGATGCTTTTGTAAAGCATTCTGAACCAAACCAATAGTCAGGTCTTGGTGAGTGCAATATCCAGAATCTACCAAGGAGACATCATTTTCACCACAGTGAAAAATATTATTGGCTGAGAGCCAGCCTCTTTCAAAGACTTCAATCCCCGGAGGCAATAAATGCATCGTCATAGCTGAGTTGCTTGGCGCTTACTTTATGCTTGCTTGTGGAGTTAACTCTAACTTACGCACATCAAACTGTTGCGTCTGGATACGCACCAAGGTGTCTTCATAGACTTTTTTATCTAACTGTGGAGTTCTGGACAGAACCCAAAGATATTGACGGCGAGGGTCACTCACGACAGCTACTTGATACTGAGCATCCAAGTCAATCACCCAATAATCACCCCATAGCAAAGGTATAAAGGCTAACCACGCGGGTGCAAATCGCACTTCAAGCTTAGGGGAGTCTTTTGCCCCAATCTGTCTTGCAGTGCCCTCGGCCTCTGAAACATCGCCCTCAGCAGTTTTGCAGCTATTCAATACTTTTAGTGAGCCATCAGCCCTAGCCGAATAAACCGCCTTGGTATTGCTAATGCACTTCTTCTGAAACCAATTAGGGTATTTAGCAATTTCATACCAAGTACCTAAATAACGCTGTACATCTAAAGATGGAATCGTCTTTACCGATACATCAACCTCCTGCCCGTAAGCAGAAAGGCTCAACAACACAATGCAGATGCTAAAAAATACTGAATAAATTTTGTTCATTACTAATAGTACTTCTTCAGATCCATACCCGTATACATACTGGCTACTTGTTCGCCATAGCCATTAAACATTTGGGTTTTCATCTTTGGCGCAAACATTCCTTTGGGATCGCCAATGCGACGCTCAACTGCTTGACTCCAACGCGGGTGGTCTACCTGAGGATTTACATTGGAATAAAAGCCATACTCACGTGCATCGAACTGATTCCAACTAGTCTTCGGCATCTCTTCTGTAAAACGAATTTTGACAAGGGATTTGGCACTCTTAAAGCCATATTTCCAAGGCACGACTATACGAACTGGGGCACCATTTTGCTTAGGTAAGACTTCACCATATAGACCAAAGGTCAGCAGCGTTAATGGATTCATAGCCTCATCCATGCGCAGACCCTCACGATAAGGCCAATCAATAATATTGCTCTTTACTCCCGGCATTTGCTTTCGATCAGCCAAGGAAATAAATTCCACATACTTTGCAGATCCCAGCGGCTCTACTTTATTAATGAGTTTAGAGAGTGAATAGCCATCCCATGGGATGACCATAGACCAGCCCTCAACGCAACGCATCCGATAAATGCGCTCTTCCATAGGAGCCAGCTTCAGAAGCGCATCGATATCCAGCGTCATTGGCTTTTTGACCAAACCCTCGATTGAAATAGTCCATGGCCTCGTCTGCAAGGTATCTGCATACGCTGCTGGGTCGGCCTTATCGGTGCCAAACTCATAAAAATTGTTGTAACTGGTGACGTACTTTAAGGCCGTCAAATCCTCTTTATTTCCATATGCGGGGTTGAGCGTAGCGGCTAGCTTTTCTGGGTTGGCAGCAAGTGCCTCCCTAGAGAACCAAGGCGCTAGGGCCATACCAAAACCCCCAGCAGCTGCAGTCTTAATGATATTGCGGCGGTTTTCGAATACGTCTTTTGGAGTGATATCACCCGTCAGAATGGTCTTATCAGTAAAACGCATGTTGTGCTCCCAAGAATGGAATGAACCTATTTTGCTACCGATGGCAATTTCTTGCTTAAGAGCAGAGGCTCGCGCGCATTTTGTTCATTAAGGCCAGGCTATGCTTATCCATACCTCCAACCATATCAGCTAGCTCTGGATAGTCTCGGGTGAGAGTCTCCCCACCATAAAAGCGCAGCAACCAGTCCGGAAAATGACGCTCAGTAATTTCGGCGATTTCTAAAAGCTCAATACGATGATGGCGCTTATCTTCCTGAATACGTTTCCAGACCTTCATGACACTGGCGCGCTCGCCCTCTATGATTTGACCAAACTGCTGGTTGTCATAAAAGAGAATGCCCGTAACACCATTTTTTTGATTAAATGCGCGTGCGGACTCGAGCAACCGCATTAAGCCGAGAAAAGACATATCCGAGATCGCTTCACTCAGATAACTCAATTCAACCAGGTCTTTTGGTTTAGGCATAACGTAAAAAATAGTTAGGGCAAATAAAAAAGGCAAACCCGGAGGTTTGCCTTTAAATCTTAAAGCTATTTTAAAATTTAAATACTTATCGCTTATACCTATTACGTATTTGCCGCCTTTAAAGCCGCATTCAAAGTAGGGCTAGGACGCATTACCGCCTCAAACTTCTCAGAAGTTGGCATAAAGTAACCACCAATATCTGCAGGCTTACCTTGAACTACCTTAAGTTCATCCACAATCTTTTGCTCATTCTCAATTAAAGATTTTGCTAAAGGAGCGAAGTGCGCTTGCAATTCTTTATCTTCTGTTTGAGCAGCCAATGCTTCAGCCCAGTACATGGCAAGGTAGAACTGGCTTCCACGGTTATCCAACTCACCAGTGCGTGGTGAAGGTGATTTATTGTTATCTAGTAACTTACCAGTCGCTTCATCCAAGGTGCGGGCCAAGATTTTTACCTTGCTGTTGCCAGTCTTATCACCGATATCCTCAAGAGATACCGCTAAAGCCATGAACTCACCAAGAGAATCCCAACGTAGGTGATTTTCTTCCACCAACTGTTGAACGTGCTTTGGTGCTGAACCACCAGCGCCCGTCTCGAACAAGCCACCACCAGCCATCAAAGGCACGATGGATAACATCTTTGCACTAGTACCTAATTCCATGATTGGAAATAAGTCAGTGAGATAGTCGCGCAAAATATTACCGGTCACAGAAATAGTGTCCTTGCCACGAATCACACGCTCTAAGGTGTAACGCATTGCACGAGTCTGGGACATGATTTGAATATCTACACCAGTGAGATCGTAATCCTTAAGGTAGGTATGCACCTTCTTGATCAATTCAGCTTCGTGCGGACGGTACTCGTCGAGCCAAAATACAGCTGGAGTATTAGAAAGGCGCGCGCGATTCACCGCTAACTTCACCCAATCACGAATTGGCGCATCTTTAACCTGACACATACGCCAGATGTCGCCCTCTTCCACATTTTGCTCAAGCAAAACCGTGCCATCATCGGCAACGATACGTGCCACACCAGCTTCAGGAATTTCAAAAGTCTTGTCGTGTGAACCGTACTCTTCAGCCTGCTGAGCCATCAAACCGACGTTAGGCACTGTACCCATTGTCGTTGGATCAAAGTTACCGTGTGTCTTACAGAAATTAATCATTTCTTGATAGATGCGGGCAAAGGTACTTTCAGGAATGACTGCCTTCGTATCATGCAAACGACCATCAGCACCCCACATTTTTCCGCCAGCACGAATCATCGCAGGCATAGAAGCATCTACGATCACATCGCTCGGAGAGTGCAGATTGGTAATGCCTTTAGCAGAATCGACCATCGCCAATGCTGGACGATGCTCGTGGCAGGCATGCAAATCTTGAATGATTTCTTCGCGCTTGGATTCTGGCAAAGTTTGAATCTTTTCGTACAGGCTACTCATACCGTTATTGGCATTCACGCCCAACTCTTCAAATAGCTTAGCGTGTTTTGCAAAAGCATCTTTGTAGAAAATCTTTACCGCATGACCAAATACGATTGGGTGAGAAACCTTCATCATGGTTGCCTTGACGTGCAAGGACAACATCATGCCGGTCTTATAAGCGTCTTCGATCTCTTTTTCATAAAAATCACACAGGGCTTTTTTACTCATATACATGCTGTCGATGATTTCGCCAGCCAATAAAGAGACTTTGGGTTTGAGGACAATGGTCTTACCACTCTTTGTCACCAAGTCCATCTTCACATCGCAAGCCTTGGTCATTGTCATAGACTTCTCACCAGCGTAAAAATCGCCGCCATGCATATGAGAAACGTGAGTACGGGATGCCTGACTCCACTCTCCCATGGAGTGTGGATTCTTGCGAGCGTAACGTTTCACAGCAGGAGGAGCGCGGCGGTCGGAGTTGCCTTCGCGCAATACTGGATTTACTGAACTACCTAAGCATTTGGAATAACGAGTACGAATGGATTTTTCTTCATCCGATTTTGGATCTTCAGGAAAATCAGGAATCTTGTAGCCTTTAGTTTGCAACTCTTTAATAGCAGCGAGAAGCTGAGGTACAGAGGCGCTGATATTGGGCAGCTTAATAATGTTGGTATCAGGCAATAAAGTCATTTTGCCTAGCTCAGCCAAGTTATTGGGAACTTGCTGCTCAGGGGTCAGGAATTCAGGAAACTCAGCCAAGATACGGGCGGCAACGGAAATATCACTCGTCACGATCTCCACACCAGCAGGAGCTGCAAAAGTACGAATAATTGGCAGAAATGCCCGAGTGGCCAAAAGTGGCGCCTCATCTGTCAGCGTATAAATAATCTTTGATTTCTCTGAAGCCATGAATGTTTCCTCAATATTGAAAAAATTACAGAGTCAGGTTTTTACCCTGTCGCCCTCAAATCCACATTTTGCAAGTCGCTTTTAGCG
>CAITHY010000123.1 GCA_903892315.1 uncultured beta proteobacterium
AACAAGAACCATAGCGCCGTATCCGGCCTTCTAAATGCAAGCACTAAAGCATTTATCACTCCATCAGCATGGTGGTAAATCAATTGATTTACGATGCACCATGCAATAAATGGGATGAGTAAGCGAATGGCTGCCTTTTTTATTTTTTGCCAGCCAATGAGAGATGCATATCTTGGCCCTTGAGTTAGCACTCCGGAATCAAAAGCAATCGCAGAAACCGCTCCCGATAAAAAAATAAATAAAGGCATATGAAAGGAATAAATAATTTTGAATCCCAAAAGATCATCAAAATTTTCTGAACTACCTTGAACCACATGACCTATGACAACGAGAATAATTGCCAAGCCTTTGGCAATATCTAAGAATGAATCTCGACTTTTAATAGCACCGGCTTTGGTCATAGCACATGGATAGAGATGAAGAATATGCCTTATTATCTAAGAAAATTCTCAAACTCGTTCATTTCATTTTATTAAAACTAGCTAACTAACTAATGCTTAAGTCCTTATCTCAATCCAACATATTGATAGCAGGACCTGCTCGTAACATTGGTGAGTTTGTAGCTCAAGATATTCGAGCGCTCCTGGATGCCTGTATCAATTTCAAGAGTGCGAAAGCGTTGGTGATTGAGAGTGACTCAAGTGATAACACTATCGATATCTTAGATGCCCTGAAACAATCTAATAAGCAATTCAACTACATCTCACTGGGCATGCTTGCTAAAAAAATGCCAAAGCGAACTGAGAGATTGGCTTTTGCCAGAAATCGCATCATTGAAGAGGTTCAAAATAATCCCGAATACGCCAATATTGATTTCATTGCAATGGCGGACCTCGATGGCATTAATCGTCATATCAGTGCTGAAAAAATGGAAGCCTGTTGGAGGCTAAAAGAGCCATGGGATGTTGTTACAGCCAACCAACCGGATTGTTACTACGATATATGGACTCTAAGACATCCTGTTTGGAGTCCGGATGACTGCCTATCCCAAAGATCAAAACTGGAAAAGGTCATTGGCAAGGAGGCTGCAAATAACCTTGCCGTGAAGGCCAAACAGGTTTCGCTTAATCCTTCACAGGGAATGATAGAAGTCGATTCTGCCTTTGGGGGGCTTGGAATATATAAAAGATCCGCTTTTGAAGCAGGCCGCTACATTGGCCTTGACGTCGATGGAAATGAAGTTTCAGATCACATTAGCTTTCACCAAGATTTGAAAAGGGCTGGGTATCGTATTTATATTAATTGCGCTCTAGTAAATAGCGATCACCATATCGATCCGCCTCCCCCACCTCCAACATCAAGATCGATGGGCGCCCTCAACTACATACAAAAAATCGGTCTCGCCTTGTTCGGGCGCGACCGATTTAATAAATATTTAGACCTACTAAAAAAGGATTAAGTATTTATTTACCTGTCCTGCACTCAGAGGGCAGGAGTTGTGGAATTAAATTGGTTTCAGTGGATCGACAAGTCCAACCGCCCGCCCAAGTGGCGCCCTCAGGTTTCGATAAATCTATAGGCTTCGGTGAATGAGCATCTGGCTCATTTGTCGGCACCAAATGAAGCGTATTTTTTCCATCAGGCGCTACGCTAACTTGGTAATCAATTGCAATTGCACCGGACGGTGTGATCTCAATTAACTTCACGCTACGTGTAGGAGTGAAAGTAAATGAGCCGTGTGTCGCCTCATCCATAAGAACCGTTCCACGACTCGCAAAAGCTTCAGTCACCGCTAATTTTGCACTGGAGGATAAATTCATACCCTCTATAACGCGACTGCGGGCAATGTAATCTTGATACTGTGGCACAGCAACTGCCACTAAAATTCCAATGATAGCC
>CAITHY010000124.1 GCA_903892315.1 uncultured beta proteobacterium
GCGACCTTTTCCCGAATGGCGACCGGCGCTGTGTGATGATTGATGCCGAGTGTCAACAACTTCATAATGGCAATTATAGATTTGATGGCAGCATTAATGGGGGTATCAATGGGGTTTTTGGCTTTTCTGGTGATTGGGGGTATTTCTGGGGTGTCAGCTTGGATTTTTTACCCTGGAGTCTCTTATGGGGTTAAGCCTGGCAGGATTCTGACTGCCTTTTTACTGGGATCTATTGCAGCGGCGGCTAGCTCGTATGCGGGGCAATACTGGGATCTTTTCCAGTCCGGCCAAATCTTGGAGTGGGCTAGCGCTATTTTTGCTGCCTGTGTGGTGGGGTGTGTTTTTACTGCTTTAGCTAAATAAGTCGGTCTGCTTGTTCTCCGCCCACTCAATGGGCGAGCGCTTTTGCTCAATCAGCCATTGATTGGCTTTGGTGAAGTGATTGCAACTGGCCTTGCCCCCAGGCTCCAAAAAAGGCTTATCCGTCTTGTATACGCCAAGACCCGATGGGTGGGAGGATTGCAAAATCAATTGATCCTGACCACCTGCAATTAATGGCAGCTTAGATTGGGCGTGACCACCCCATAGCATCCAGACTAAATGCGGTCTAGTTTGAGATAAAGCGCCGATCAAATGATCAATTAAGCTTTTCCATCCCAGGCTCATATGACTACCAGCCTCACCCAATTTGACACTCAAAGCTGTATTGAGAAGTAGCACCCCTTGTTTGGCCCAGCTGTGCAGATCTCCATTTGGCAGAGGCCCAAAACCTTCTAATGCGAGTGCTTTGCTGATATTGCGTAGTGAGCTGGGGAATTCTCGTGAATTGACTGCAATCTGGGCGGGAATAGAAAAGGCTAGTCCTTGAGCTAGCCCTGGTGAGTGATACGGGTCTTGACCTAAGATCACAACCTTGATGGAGTGAACAGGACATAGTTTGAGGGCTTTAAAAAAGTTCTGAGGCTCAGGTCTGACAACATCAGCATTAAGAGCGGCCTGCAAATTTTTCTCTAGAGAACGCCAATCTGCTGACTCGAAATAATTTCCCAGTAATTCTTGCCAGTCATTCGGGATATCGTCTTTTGAAAATAGGGCTTTCAATTTCGATCAGACATCTTTTTTGGGGATTAGTTCATATTGCGCAGGTATCTGGGCAGATTGCAGTGTGACCATACGCTCATACTCTAGATCATCGCGATAGAAGGTAATGCGGGTATGCGAGTTTTCAGAAAGACTGCCTAAGACTCTATCCCAGCGGGCAGTGGTAACGCGCTGCCCATCAATGCTGGCCAGTAAATCACCAGCCGCTAGGCCTGCTGCTTGGGCAATCCCACCATCAAGCACGTGGGTAACTTTAAGCCAACCAGTAGCATCTATATGGCGCATCCCAAACTGTAGCTTGAGTTTTTCCAGCGTTGATTGAGCTTTTGTTTTTACAGAAATGAGATTTGAGCCAATCCATTTCTGCAGTGGAACATCTTCTGTGCCAAATATATAGCGGGCCTTTATCTCATGCCAGGTTTTGCTAAAACCATTACCGAGCAATTCAAAAATCAAATCATCTAGCCCTTCTTCTGGAATGCCGTCAAAGGTGACGCCATGCCTATTCCAAAGTAGGCGCATGAGGTCATCCAAAGATTGTTTATTTTTAGTGAATGCCCGAATCTGTAAATCAAGACCAAGCGCTATTAAGGCACCCTTACCGTAATAGCTGACAACTGTATTTGGGGTGTTCTCATCGGCTTGGTAGTACTTGGTCCAAGCATCGAATGAACTGTCGGCCACGCTCTGCTTATGGCGTCCAGGGCCACGCAAGATGCCATTCCAGTTATCTGCAACCAATTTTAGATAGGTCTTAAGATCAATGCGCTTGCTACGCAGTAGCTGAAGGTCATCGTAGTAACTAGTAAAGCCTTCAAATATCCAGAGTAGGCGAGTGTGATTGCGCTTGGCCAAATCATATGGTTGAAATGCTTTAGGCTGAATGCGCTTTACCAACCATGCATGAAAATACTCATGACTACATAACCCCAAGAATTCTCTATACGCAGATTCTTCAAAGAGAATATTTTCTTGAGGAATTTGATCGCGCCTGCAAAGCAGTGCAGTGCTATTACGATGCTCAAGACCACCATAGCCATTTAATACCGCATTGACTAAGAAAAGATATTCATGAAAGGGCGCACATTTAGATTTTGGTTCAAAGAGATCAATAGTGCTGGTACAGATTGCCTGTAAATCTTGTGCAAGACGCTTGGTATCAATAATATGATTGCAGCCCTGTATTGCCATGCGATGCGCTACGCCGTTCGATTTCCAGTGCACGAGTTGGAACTCGCCCATAGCTACCGGGTGATCTAATAGATCATCATAATTTTGTGCCAGATAAAAACCAAATCCACGCTGATCGGTCTTGGCCGCTCTCAAGGTGGTTTGAACCGTCCAGTGATCAGCAAAGGCAAGTTCTGGTGCGGTGATAGCAAGTGAGCAAGGTAAATGCTCCTGTCCTTTGACGGCAAGGCATAGGCTGGTAGCATTAAAGAAGGCGCGTTCGGTATCCAGATACGCTGCACGCACTGAAGAATCAAAAGCATAAACAGTGCTAAGCACCTCTATCGGACCATGGCATGGCGGTAAGCGCCAATGGTCGTTATCAATCCGTTCGAGAGTTATTTTTCTCTTAGTGCCTTCTACTGAAAACGCTTCAATCGATTCAATATGTTTGCTGAAATCACGAATTAAATAACTACCTGGAATCCAGGCTGGCATTTGCAGCACCTGACCAGCGGGATCAGGGTTAGCAATTTGCAGTTTGACGCGATAGCGATGGCCGTGCAGGTCTGCCGGCCAAACTGTATATTGAATTGCGGGTAAGTCGGCATGGTTCATGATGTTTATTTCAGAGAGCTAAACTTTTTTTCGATATCAGTAATTTGTACTGCGCCAGGGAAGCGGCTGCCGTCAGTAAAAAATAAAGTCGGCGTACCGGTGATGCCATAGGTCTTTGCAAAAGCCATATTTTTATCCAGTGGCGTGCTGCATTCGCCTTTGCCGCTGGGTGCGATACCATTCACCATCCAGTCAATATAAGCCTTATAGGGATCGGCGGAGCACCAAATTTGCTTCGACTTTTGCGCAGAATCCGGTGACAAGATTGGAATTAAATATGTGTAGATAGTGACGTTATCGAGCTGCTGTAAAGATTTTTCTAGGCGCTTGCAATAGCCACAGTTAGGGTCGGAGAAGACTGCCAGCTGGCGACTGCCATTGCCGCGAACATTTTTGAATGCGTTGGCA
Source organism: uncultured beta proteobacterium (assembly GCA_903892315.1). The sequence continues at coordinate 3,298 of CAITHY010000124.1, forward strand.
GGTGTTAAATCACTCCATTTGATGCGGTTGAGGTCTGTTTGTCTTTGCTCGGTAATATTTTTACCGGATGCGAGTTCAATAATTTCACCTTGAATTAGGTATTTTCCAGAGGCGTCGGTATAAAAAATATCATTGCCAACCAATACCTCATAAAGACCTGAAACCGGTGCTGGCGAAACACTTTTCACTTTGGCATTAGTGCCTAGTTTCTTTTGGATTTCGGCCTTTAATTGCTGCTCCTGTTGTGCATGAAGTGGACTGGTGCAGAGTAAGGTTGCGCCAATAAATGCAATCGCAGATAACAATCTATTCAAAATCAATTTCTCCCAAAGCGCGTTCAATTAAGCGCTGTTTTATAAAGTGGCTTTTGTTCACTAGGCCTAATCCCCAGTTACGGAGTTGGCGTTCAGTGCTACTACTTGCAGAAAATAATTTCTTGAGTTTGTCAGTAACCCATAAGAGTGCGCTGGTGTCGCCTTGACGTTGTCGCTCATAGCGACGCAGAAGTACGAAATCGCTTGGTGATCGGAAGGATTCACGTTTGCCCAAAATATTCAGTAGTACAGCAACATCTCGTAGCCCTAGATTGAGACCTTGCCCAGCGAGTGGGTGCATGACATGGGCCGCATCGCCAATGAGGACAACCTTCGGAGAGGCGTCTGGTCCGATAAATCGCTTGGCTCGAATTTTTCTTAAAGGAAATGATGCTGGTGCTGAGTTCAAAGTCAGCATACCTAATTGCTTGGCAATTGCACCATTAGCAATGGAGGAGAATTGATCTAGCCATTGCGCTTGATTGAGTTTTAATAAATCAGCCGCATGTTCTGGGGAGGTAGACCAAACCATCGAAACTTGTTTTCCTGGCAAGGGCAACATGGCCACAATATCGCCGCCTGGCAAAAACCACTGAAAGGCAGTTTCTAGATGAGGGTAGTCACAAAGCCAATTAGCCACTACGGCACTTTGTGAATAACTTTCTTCACTCGCGCTAATACCCAATTCATTGCGAATCGCGGAGTTAGCACCATCAGCTGCGATCACGAGCTGCGCACGAATACCTCCGCCATTTTTTAAATGCAGAGTGCTTCCGTCAGCATCAACCTGAATTTTTTCTACAACATCATTGACGCGCTCTAACTTATTCTGAAAACGCGAGGCTTGGTCGATAGTGTGTTCAATTAAATTAGATTCTCCAATCCAAGCAAGCTGTGGAGTGCCTGCTTCAAATGCAGAAAGATGGAGTTGATCATTTTTTTCGCCGCGATCACCGTAGATGCGCATATCTCGGACTGCTTGCAGGCGACTGTGATCAATTGCATCCCAAATCTGCAAATGAGCCAGTAATTTTTGGGTGCTAGGAGAAAAAGCGTAGATTCTTTGGCCCCATTGAGCGCCTTGTGGGCTTGGGACGTTTTCTCCTAAATCGGGGGCAATTTCAATGGTTTGTAAGCCAAGTTGGGCTAGGCCTAGGGCGCAAGCCTTACCAGTAATGCCTCCGCCGACCACAACGACGTCTACTGTGCGTATTTTGGCGGAATGAATTTGGGATTTGGACACGTTATTTGGGTGAACTTCTGACATAACTCGATGATATCGAAACCAGCCCCTTTACAATAACGCTATGTCTTTGAAATGTGGCATCGTCGGCCTGCCTAACGTCGGCAAATCTACCCTCTTTAATGCGCTTACCA
>CAITHY010000125.1 GCA_903892315.1 uncultured beta proteobacterium
CATACCTTGTGATGGAACATTTGAGTTTTGACCTGCGCCAGACATCGCCGGCAATAATCTACGAATTACAAACATGATGACAAACCCTGCCAACATGGCGATCAGTAAACCAGTAATCAATGAAGAAGCTGCTTCACCCAAGCCAAAATGGGATAAGAGGTAGCCAATTCCCAAGCCAGCTGCTAAGCCGCCTAAAATTCCACCCATGCCGCCAAAACGACTAGGTGCAGGCGCCTGAGGAGCTGGGGCTGGAGCAGTTGGCTGCGCTTGCTGAACCGGCTTTTGAACGGGTGCAGCCTGACGTTGCATTGGTGCACTTGGCGCTCGACCGAGACTTCTTCCGCCACCTAAGCGAGCGGCATCCACCTGGCCAACCATCGCAATGATCAAAGTAAAGCTTAAGAGCGCCGCTTTAAAAAAATGTGTATTCATTTTTATATCTACCCCTTCTGATAACTACTCAACTTCTTTAGTTTTTAAGACTTTAAAAACTACACGACTATTAGTATTTAATACCAATATGTAAGGCAACGATACCCCCAGTCATTCTGTGGGTTTCCACTTCATCAAAACCGACTCCCAGCATCATTTCTTTGAGAGTTTCCGCATCGGGATGCATGCGAATAGATTCCGCTAGATAGCGGTAGCTTTCTGAATCTTGTGCAATCTTCTCACCCAGCCAAGGCAAAACCTTAAATGAATAAGTGTCATATACAGGTTGCAAAAAGGCATCAGGCTTGGAGAACTCCAACACCAAAACGCGACCACCGGGTTTGATCACGCGACACATTTCGCCTAAAGCAATCTCTTTATGCGTCATATTGCGCAAACCAAAGGCAACCGTCACCACATCAAAATGATGATTTGGAAAAGGAATTTTTTCAGCATCAAACTGTACGCAGGGCAAAGCCATACCGCGATCCAATAGACGGTCACGCCCAACACCCAACATAGAAGCGTTGATATCACTTAACCAAACTTGAGCATCTGGGTTGCGCCCCCAATCAGCAGCTTTTGCAAAAGCCGCAGCTAAATCGCCAGTACCACCAGCGATATCTAAGATCTTTTGGCCAGGACGAACGTTTGCACGAGCAATCGTCACTTTCTTCCAAACACGATGTAGTCCAAATGACATTAGGTCATTCATGACATCGTACTTGCTAGCTACCGAATGAAAAACCTCAGCAACCTTGCCCGCTTTTTCAGCCTCATCAACACTTTGATACCCGAAGTGCGTTTTACTCATTAGTGACTTCCACAAGAATGGCCTGATGCACCGCCTGGCTGAGTCATCGGTGTATCGCGATCTAAACCGGCAGCGGCCAATTTATCTAAATGTTCTTTCCATAACTGCTCCTGGTTTTCACACAGAAACAATAAGTAATCCCATGTAAACAGGCCTGAATCATGCCCATCAGAAAAACTCGGCTTGAGCGCATAGTGCCCAACAGGTTCAATGTTGGCGATCAAAACCTCACGCTTACCAGTCTGCAATGTTTCCTGCCCGGGTCCATGGCCCTGAACTTCGGCAGAAGGAGATAAAACCCTCAACAACTCAAATGGCAAACGATAGGTATTGCTATTCTCATATGAGAGCTCCAACACCTTGGATTGCTGATGCACAACGATATTGCTTGGAATCATTAAACAAGAACCCTCTCAATGCCGCCTTGGTTAGCCTTGGCTACATAATCTTGCATCCAATCCTTACCGAGTAACTTCTGAGCCATTTCCACAACGATGTAATCGGCTGTGGTGTCACTATCTGCATCAAAACGTGTCAGACCTTGCAAGCACGATGGACAGCTAGTTAACACTTTGACATCACCAGTGAAATCGTCTTTACGCAATTCTGTCGCGGCTTTTTCCATCTCAATCTGTTTACGGAAACGTACTTGGGTAGAAATGTCAGGGCGTGTGACGGCCAATGTGCCAGACTCACCGCAGCAACGATCATTCTTTGCAATCGCTTTACCGTCTTCGAGTTGAATTAACTCATTGACAGTCTTCAGGGGATCTTGTAACTTCATTGGGGAATGACATGGATCGTGATACATATATTTCACACCCGTTACGCCAGAGAGCTTAACACCCTTTTCTGCCAAGAATTCATGGATATCAATAATGCGACAGCCAGGGAAAATCTGTTCAAACTGGTAGCCTGCTAATTGGTCATAGCAAGTGCCGCAAGAAACAACCACTGTCTTGATATCTAAGTAGTTCAGGGTATTGGCAACGCGATGGAATAACACACGGTTATCCGTAATCATCTTTTCGGCTTTATCAAAGTCACCATTGCCCCGCTGTGGGTAGCCACAACACAAGTAACCTGGTGGCAGAACAGTTTGAACGCCAACATTCCACAACATGGCTTGAGTCGCTAAGCCAACTTGCGAGAACAAACGCTCAGATCCGCAACCCGGGAAATAAAACACCGCCTCAGTGTCTGCAGAAGTTGTCTTTGGATCGCGGATGATCGGAACGTAGTTCGCATCCTCAATATCCAACAAGGCACGCGCTGTTTTCTTTGGAAGATTGCCAGGCATCTTCTTATTTACAAAGAAAATCACCTGCTCTTTGACGCTCGGCTTTCCTACTGTTGCAGGTGGATGGGCAGTTTGTTGTTTTGCAAACTTACGCAAGACATCATTACCCAAGCGTTGCAACTTATAACCCCAACCAATCATCGTCTTGCGAGCAAGATTAATCGATTCTGGACTGGTTGCATTCAAGAAGAACATGGATGCTGCTGTTCCAGGATTGAAGCGCTGCTGACCCATCTTACGCAAAAGATTGCGCATATTCATGGTCACATCACCAAAGTCGATATTGACCGGGCATGGAGTTAAACACTTATGACAAACAGTGCAATGCGCTGCGACGTCATCAAACATTTCCCAATGGCGAATCGAAACACCACGTCGAGTTTGCTCTTCATATAAGAACGCCTCAATCAATAGTGATGTTGCTAGGATTTTGTCGCGCGGGCTATAAAGTAGGTTTGCACGTGGTACATGGGTTGAGCAAACAGGCTTACATTTACCGCAACGTAAACAATCTTTTACGCTATCGGCAATCGCACCGATATCGCTTTGCTGCATGATGATCGACTCATGGCCCATCAAGCCAAAGCTTGGTGTGTAGGCCATGCTCAGGTCAGCATGTGGCATCAACTTACCTTTATTGAAGCGACCTTCTGGATCAACGCGATTCTTATAACTACGGAAGTCCTTGAGTTCAGCCTCAGTCAGATACTCTAATTTAGTAATGCCAATGCCATGCTCGCCAGAAATTACACCGTCTAATGAGCGAGCCAATTTCATGATCCGATCTACGGCACGATGCGCATCTTGCAACATCTCATAGTCATCAGAATTCACAGGAATATTGGTATGCACGTTGCCGTCACCAGCATGCATGTGCAAAGCTACGAATACACGCTTACGCAAAACATTTTTATGAATTGCCTCTAACTCAGCTAGGATGGGCTCAAACGCTAAACCGCCAAAGATGATGCGCAATTCAGAGCGTACTTCTTCTTTCCAAGAAGCGCGCAGACTGTAATCCTGTAGTCGCGGGAAATAGGAGTCCATCTCAAAGAGCCATTCAGCCCAACGTCCACGCACCTTAGCAATCAGTTCTACAGCTTGCTGAACACGATCGCCCAAGATTTCTGCTGTCGGAATTTCATACTCAGCATCACTCTTACCGAGCGGCAATGCACTCTTTTTCAAAAAAGTCTCAAGACCATCGAGTACTTGCAACTTATTCTTGAGGGAGAGCTCAATATTGATGCGATCGATACCATCGGTGTACTCGCCCATGCGTGGCAAAGGAATTACGACGTCTTCATTGATTTTGAAAGCATTGGTATGGCGTGCAATTGCCGCTGTGCGAGCACGATCAAGCCAAAACTTCTTACGGGCTTCGGCACTTACTGCAACAAAGCCTTCACCAACTCGCAGATTCGCCATCCGCACTACTTCACTGGTAGCTGCAGCAACGGCCTCTTCATCATCACCAGCAATATCGCCAATCAACACCATCTTCGGCAAACTATTGCGCTTAGATTTAGTGGAGTAACCCACTGCTCTTAAATAGCGATCGTCCAAGTGCTCAAGACCGGCCAAGATTGGGCCACCTTGCTTACTTAAACCATCTAAGTAAGCTTTGATTTCCACAATACTCGGAATTGCTTCGCGCGCTTGACCAAAGAACTCTAAGCAAACAGTACGCATGAATTTAGGCATGCGATGCAATACCCAAGTTGCGCTAGTAATCAAACCATCGCAACCTTCTTTTTGTACGCCAGGCAAACCTGATAAAAATTTGTCAGTAACGTCTTTACCTAAACCTTCTTTGCGAAAACGTCTGCCTTCAACTTCTAATAATTCTGTTTTGAGAATACGTTGACCCGGCTCACTATTGCCATCGGACCAAGTCAATTGAAAACGGACGGTTGCCACATCATGGATCTTGCCCATATTGTGTTCAAGACGCTCGATGTCTAACCAATTGCCTTGCGGATCCACCATGCGCCAACTAGCCAGATTGTCTAAAGCAGTTCCCCATAGAACTGCTTTCTTACCGCCAGCATTCATAGCAATATTGCCGCCAATGCAGCTTGCATCAGCAGAAGTAGGATCGACAGCAAATACAAGACCAGCATGCTCTGCAGCATCAGACACGCGGCGCGTAACGACGCCCGCACCAGTGAAGATGGTAGATACTTCGCGGTCTAAGCCTGGTAGTTTCTTGGCTTTTACACCGCCAATATCTTGCAACTTCTCAGTGTTAATTACTGCCGACATTGCATAGAGCGGAATAGCGCCACCGGTATAACCAGTACCACCTCCACGAGGAATGATCGTGAGACCTAATTCAATACAAGTCTTCACCAACCCAGGGATTTCAGATTCGTAATCCGGCTTTAGAACAACCAGCGGAAACTCAACACGCCAGTCTGTTGCATCGGTAACGTGAGCGGCGCGAGACACGCCATCAAAGCAAATATTGTCTGCAGCAGTGTGGCGACCTAACTCCTTACGAGCACGCTTACGAATAACTTCAACTTCTTTAAAGCCATTTTCGAAATTTTCGATTGCGCGATAAGCAGCACTTAATAAAATTTCTACTTGGTCAGCAGAATCGCCGCTATTACGCTTCTTCACTTCGCCCAAGCGATGCCAGAGTGCATCGATTAATTGCTTACGGCGATTAGGGCTATCTAGCAAATCATCTTGCAAGAAAGGATTGCGCTGAACCACCCAAATATCACCCAGAATTTCAAACAACATACGGGCGGAACGGCCTGTGCGGCGAACGCCACGCAAGTTATTCAGAACGCGCCATGACTCCTCGCCTAATAGGCGAATCACAATCTCTCGATCAGAAAAGGAGGTGTAGTTGTAAGGAATTTCGCGAAGACGGGGGGAACCCGCCTCAGCATCCAACAACTGGTTCAAAGCTAATGGTGCGTTCATAGCGACATATTTGATAAATAAGCATTTTAATTGAGTGAACCTGATAGTGGCAGGATTCCGAGAAAGCTGCTCCCCAAAAGGATAAACCCTTGCAAATCTAAGGGTTTAGGAGCCATCCGTGGTACGCTCATTGGATGGCAACAAACTATTTAAAGAAAATTTTATCGGCTCGCGTCTATGACGTGGCCAGAGAAACCGAGCTTCAGGTCGCCCCAGAACTGACTAAGCGTTTGGGCAACCAGGTCTTACTCAAAAGGGAGGATAACCAGCCGGTTTTTTCCTTCAAACTCCGTGGCGCCTATAACAAAATGGCCCATTTACCCCTTGAAGCCCTAAAACGCGGGGTTATTGCAGCTTCCGCAGGCAATCATGCCCAAGGTGTAGCCCTTTCGGCAGCCAAAATGAAGTGCAAAGCTGTCATCGTGATGCCGGTCACAACCCCGAGCGTCAAAATCGATGCGGTAAAGGCCAGAGGCGGATCCTGGGTAGAAATTATCCTTCATGGTGAATCCTATAGCGATGCCTTTAAACATTCTGAAATTCTCGGTAAAAAACGGGGCTTAACTTTTGTCCACCCTTTTGATGATCCCGACGTCATCGCAGGTCAAGGAACAATCGCCCATGAAATCTTTACTCAATATGAAAAACCGATTGATGCAGTATTTGTCGCAATAGGTGGTGGTGGTTTGATTGCTGGTATTGGTGAATACATCAAAGCCGTTAGCCCGAAGACCAAAGTGATCGGAGTACAAGCCTCTGACTCGGATGCCATGAATCAATCTCTCAAGGCGAATAAACGCATTGAGATGAAAGATGTTGGTTTATTTTCTGATGGCACTGCTGTGAAGCTAGTTGGCAAAGAAACATTTCGCATCTGCAAGAAAGTGGTTGACGAAATCGTCACCGTTGACACCGATGAAATCTGTGCGGCTATCAATGATGTATTTACCGATACCCGTAGCATTCTTGAGCCTGCTGGCGCACTCGCCATTGCAGGCATGAAGAAGTATGTCGAGAAAAAACGCATCAAGAAGAAAACGCTGGTGGCTGTGGCTTGTGGGGCCAACATGAACTTTAGCCGCCTGCGCTTTGTGGCTGAACGCGCAGACGTTGGTGAGTTCCGCGAAGCGGTATTTGCAGTCACCATTCCAGAAGAGCGCGGCTCTTTTAAACGCTTCTGCGAATTACTCGGCAAACGCAATGTGACTGAATTTAACTATCGTATTGGCGATCAAAGTGAGGCCCATATTTTTGTTGGCATCAGTACACAAAAATCTGGTGATAGTGCGGCGATTGCAAAGCATTTCCGCAAAGCAAAGTTCGCAACAATTGATCTCACGCATGATGAGTTAGCAAAATCGCATTTACGTCATATGGTTGGTGGACATTCTGCGCTTGCTCAAGATGAGCTACTCTACCGTTTTGAATTCCCAGAGCGCCCAGGTGCCCTGATGAAGTTCTTAACCAGCATGGCCCCTAACTGGAATATTAGCCTGTTCCATTACCGTAACCATGGGGCTGACTATGGCCGTATTTTGATTGGTCTTCAAGTTCCCAAGAATGAGCAGAAGAAATTCCAGAGCTTCTTGGTAACCTTGGGCTACCCGCACTGGGATGAAACCAATAACCCCGCATATCGTCTTTTCCTCAAATAGGATATAGGTCGCCAGATGTCCTACACACTCACCGGAAAACTCGTCGTTGCGATTTCTTCGCGCGCCCTGTTTGATTTCGAAGAAGAAAATCGTATCTTTGAATCGACCGATGACAGTGCTTATATGAAGTTGCAACTGGAGCGCCTGAGTGAGGCTGCGCAAAAAGGGGTGGCATTTCCCTTGGTCAAGAAACTCCTTGCTTTTAATGATGAGGGTGAGCAGCGCGTTGAAGTAGTCATACTGTCTCGCAATGACCCAGTCAGCGGTTTGCGCGTGTTCCGCTCCGCCGAACATCATGGTCTGCATCTTGAGCGTGGCGTATTTACAAGAGGCAGACCTCCTTATCACTACCTACGTTCTCTACATGCCAATCTCTTCCTATCTGCGAACGAGGATGATGTGAGAGCAACGATTGATGCGGGCTTTCCTGCGGCGCGTGTGTATCCAGAGTCCAGTAAAACTGCGGAGTCGCATCCCAATGAAATCCGTATTGCATTTGACGGAGATGCAGTCCTTTTCTCTGATGAAGCCGAACAAGTCTTCCAGAAAAAAGGTCTTGAGGCTTTTGTTGATCATGAGAGCAAGAAGGTTGATATTCCCTTGCCTCCCGGCCCATTCAAGCCCTTATTAGAAGCGCTCCACAGACTACAGCGCTCGACCAGTGAAAACGGTATGCGCATTCGTACCGCATTAGTGACTGCTCGCTCAGCGCCGGCTCACGAGCGTGCTATTCGCACTCTAATGGCGTGGGGTGTTGATGTAGATGAGGCGATGTTCTTGGGCGGCCTCTCGAAGAGTGAGTTCTTACGAGAATTCGAGCCAGACTTTTTCTTTGATGATCAAACGGGTCACTGCCAATCAGCTGCATCTGTAGCCCCAACTGGACATGTTGTATCAGGCGTTTCAAACAAACCAAAGAACTAAACACTAAACAAATTTAACAAAGTATTTCATGGCAACACTTCCACTCGGGCAATCAACACAATATCCAGATCAATATGATCCGAGCTTGCTGTTTCCCATTCCAAGAGCAGAGAACAGAAAGAAGCTGGGCCTTAAAGAAGGTCAGGCCTTACCCTTTGTAGGTGTTGATATTTGGAATGCCTTTGAACTGAGCTGGCTCAACCAAAAAGGTAAGCCACAAATTGCTTTGGCAGAGTTTCAGATTCCTGCTGACTCACCAAACATGATTGAATCCAAGTCATTCAAGCTGTATCTCAACAGCCTTAACAGTGTACGCTTTGAGGATCAGAATGCGGTTAAAGAACGGCTCATTACCGACTTATCTGCAGTTGCTGGCAGCAAGATCACCACCCGCATCAACCCCACTGAAGCCGCCTCCAAAAAAGGGATGCAAGAAATGGGCGGCATTTTGATGGACAGATTGGATATTGAAGTAGATCCAAGCCTACCCGCAGATCCAGGCCTACTCGGCGTCAATGAATCGTTTGGTCCAATAGAGCAGTGTCTTGTCTCGCATCTTCTTAAATCTAACTGCCCAGTGACTGGTCAGCCAGATTGGGCGAGCATACAGATTCGTTATCAGGGCAGACCAATCCTTGAGGAAGGCTTATTGCGCTATCTGATTGGCTTTAGACAATTAGGCGAGTTCCATGAACATTGTGTAGAAACGATCTTTACTGACATCAAGCGTCAATGCAAACCGGAGAAATTATCTGTGTACGCGCGCTATACAAGACGTGGCGGTTTAGACATCAATCCTTTCCGCACCGATCACAATTCGCCCTGGCCAGATAACATTCGACACGCTAGGCAGTAGGCAAATAAAAACCCCTTGTAGGAAATCCTAGAAGGGGTTTTTTGCTAGAACGGTTACGCTATTTAAAAAGGAATATCGTCATCCATTGCGCCTAATGATGCAGCATTAGATGCTGCTGGTGCGGACTGCTCAGCCGGCTTTGAACGGCTGTAGCTCTCACCACCATCACCACTTCCGCCTACTGGTTTGCCGCCAAGCATCTGCATGGTTTCTGCAACGATCTCTGTGGAATACTTTTCTTGACCACTAGCATCAGTCCATTTGCGTGTACGCAAACGACCTTCAACATAAACCTGTGAACCTTTTTTGAGGTACTGACCAGCGATTTCTGCAAGCTTGCCAAAGAATGCAACACGGTGCCATTCTGTGGTTTCTTTCATTTCGTTGGTTTGTTTGTCTTTGTAGCGATCAGATGTCGCTACTGAAATATTTGTAACTGCGTCGCCGCTTGGCATGTAACGCGTCTCTGGATCACGTCCTACGTTACCTACGATGATGACCTTATTTACCGAAGCCATGTTGTCTCCCGAAGAAAATTACTGCTGTTATTACTGCTAAAAAATAAACTGCTCGCTTTAATTTAATCAATAAAGCTGCGCTTATGTCGTAGTGTCTACATCCTCTGATTTTATTGCTCTCGTTGGCATTTCACCCATCGACCAAGCAATTATAAGCCAGCAAACCAGGAGCGCTGCGCCCATGGCAAAGACCGATAAATCACCATGGCTATCCATCAAATAGCCCCCAATGACCGCGCCTGAGAACAAACCAATGGATTGCGTAGTGTTGTAAACACCCAATGCAGTGCCTTTAGATTCTTTAGCAAAACGAGACACTAAAGAAGGTTGTAAGGCTTCGAGTAGATTAAAGCCTACAAAATAAACCAGTAGCGCAGTTGCAATCGTCATAACTGAATTTGCTTGCGTAAAAATCAATTCTGCAGCCAGCAATAAAACAATCGCAATTAACAAAATAGTTCTTAACTTCTGCTTCTTTTCGCCATAAATGATTGCAGGGGCCATGAAGACAAATGACAGCAGCACTACAGGAAGATAAATTTCCCAATGGGACGAGAGTGGCAATCCTGCCTGTACTAATAAACGCGGAACTACTAAGAACATAGCTACTTGAGTTGCATGCAGCACAAACACACCAAGATTTAAGCGCATCAACTCTGGTCGAAAGAAAACTTCTTTTAAAGAAGCTTGTTGAGCTTTTGCTTCAGGCTTGCTCGTTGGCAAAACGTAATAAGTAACAAACATGGCTATCACGCCTAAGACTGCCAGAATGATAAAAATTCCACTCAGACTAATCGCACGATAAATCGGTGCAGCAATAACTAAGGACAGCGCAAATGAGAGGGCAATACTGCCGCCAACCAATGCCATGGCTCGAGTACGAACCTGCTCACGGGTTAAATCTGCCACCCAGGCAGAAATTGCTGCTGAGACCGCGCCAGCACCCATAATTCCCCGCCCAATGGCAATCCAGAGCAAGTCATCTTTAGCGGCGCAAATTAAGGCTCCAGCCACAAACAGGGATAGACCCCACAAAACAACGGGCTTACGGCCAATTCGGTCTGATAAACGGCCCAAAGGGATGTAAAAACAGGCCTGCACAATATTGAAGATCCCCAGGGTCAAACCGACCCAGAGGGCATGCTCACCACCCGGCAAGCCATGCGCATGAATGCTGAAGATGGGCAATAGCAAGAAGAGGCCCAGCATGCGGAGGCCGAAAATGCCTGCTAAGGCCAAAGTGGAGCGGAGTTCAGAAGGATTCATGGGAAAGCGCTATATTAACAAGTTACGCTAAAAAATCATGAATAACGAAATCAAGATCCGCGGTGCCCGCACCCATAACCTCAAAAACATCAATCTAGACATCCCTAGAGAGAAACTCGTTGTCCTTACTGGCTTATCTGGCTCAGGCAAAAGCTCATTAGCTTTTGACACCCTATATGCAGAAGGTCAACGCCGCTACGTCGAATCCCTTTCAGCTTATGCCCGTCAGTTTTTGCAACTCATGGAAAAGCCAGATGTCGATACGATTGAAGGGCTTTCTCCAGCGATTTCGATTGAGCAAAAAGCCACTAGCCATAACCCACGCTCCACTGTCGGCACCGTTACTGAAATTCATGATTACTTGCGTTTGTTATTTGCACGCGCAGGCACACCGCATTGCCCAGACCACGATCTTCCGCTAGAAGCGCAGAGCGTCTCCCAGATGGTCGACACCGTACTGTCAATGCCAGAAGATACAAAGCTGATGATTCTGGCCCCAGTCATCAGTGAGCGTAAAGGTGAATTTGTTGATCTCTTTCAAGACCTCCAGGCACAAGGCTTTGTCCGTTTCCGTGTACGCTCTGGCGGCGGCACAGCAAACGTAGCCAAAGCAGAAATTTTTGAAGTCGATCAATTACCAGCGCTGAAGAAAAACGATAAGCACTCCATTGAAGTAGTGGTTGATCGCATCAAAGTACGTCCTGATATTCAGCAACGTCTTGCCGAATCTTTTGAGACGGCTTTGCGTCTTGCTGATGGCAAAGCCATGATCGTCGATATGGATAGTGGCAAAGAGATGATCTTCTCTAGTAAGTTTGCTTGCCCAGTTTGCTCATACTCCTTACAAGAATTGGAGCCGCGCCTCTTCTCTTTCAATAATCCAATGGGCGCCTGCCCATCTTGTGATGGCCTGGGTCACCAGTCCTTCTTTGATCCAAAGCGCATCGTTGCGCATCCCGATCTATCACTCGCCTCTGGTGCCATCAAAGGCTGGGATCGCCGCAATCAGTTCTACTTCAAACTCCTTCAGACCCTGGCCAAGCATGGCGGCTTTGATGTGGAGAAGCCATTTGAAACGTTAAACAAGAAGCAACAAGATCTGATTCTCTTGGGATCTGGTGATGTCACCATTCCTTTTGAATACATCAACGAGCGTGGCAAGAACAGTATTCGTGAGCATGCTTTTGAAGGCATTGTTGCTAACTTTGAAAGACGCTATCGCGAAACCGATTCCATGACAGTTCGTGAAGAATTATCGCGCTATCAAAATGTGCAAACTTGCCCAGAATGTAATGGCAGTCGCTTACGCAAGGAAGCGCGCTTTGTCAAAGTAGGAGAGAAGAAACAATCCCGCGCGATTTACGAGATCAGCGCCCTACCACTGAAAGAGGCGAAAGAATATTTTGAGACGCTTGAACTCAAAGGCGCTAAACGAGAAATCGCTGACAAAATTGTCAAAGAGATTGGTGCACGTCTACGCTTCTTAAATGATGTAGGTCTGGACTACCTTTCACTCGAGCGCAGTGCAGACACTCTTTCGGGTGGCGAAGCCCAACGTATTCGCCTGGCAAGCCAGATCGGCTCTGGCTTAACGGGGGTGATGTATGTATTGGATGAACCCTCAATTGGCCTGCATCAACGCGATAACGATCGTCTGATTGGCACCCTGAAGCACCTTCGTGATTTAGGTAATAGCGTTTTAGTTGTTGAACATGATGAGGATATGATTCGCGCCTCTGACTGGGTAATCGATATCGGTCCTGGTGCTGGTGTTCATGGTGGTGAGGTGGTTGCTCAAGGCACGCCCGCCGAAGTAGAAGCAAACCCAAATTCCTTAACCGGCGCTTACCTTGCCGGCCGTGAAGCAATCGCGGTTCCAGAAAAACGTATTCCTGTAAATGATCGCTTTTTAGAAATCATTGGTGCACGCGGCAATAACTTGCAGTCGGTTCATGCAAAAATTCCAGTTGGTTTGTTAACTTGCGTTACTGGTGTATCGGGCTCCGGAAAATCCACGCTAATTAACGACACCTTGCATCATGCCGTCGCTCAACACCTCTATGGTTCTAATGCAGAGCCTGCAGCCCATGATGCAATCAAAGGTTTAGAGCATTTTGATAAAGTGATTAGCGTTGATCAATCCCCGATTGGTAGAACGCCACGCTCTAACCCAGCCACCTACACAGGACTATTTACCCCGATTAGAGAACTCTTTGCGGGTGTTCCGGCATCGCGTGAGCGGGGCTATGAAGCCGGTCGCTTCTCCTTTAACGTCAAAGGCGGACGGTGTGATTCTTGTGAGGGTGATGGCGTCCTCAAAGTAGAGATGCATTTCTTGCCAGATGTCTATGTTCCTTGTGACGTGTGTCATGGCAAACGCTACAACCGCGAAACTTTAGATATTCGTTACAAAGGCAAGAATATTCATGAAGTGCTATCGATGACCATCGAACAAGCCCATGAGTTCTTTGAAGCCGTACCTGTTGTTAAGCGCAAACTCAAAACATTGCTTGATGTTGGTCTGGGTTACGTGAAGCTTGGACAAAGTGCAACCACCTTATCTGGCGGCGAAGCACAACGCGTCAAACTCTCGCTTGAACTCTCCAAGCGTGATACTGGCAGAACCTTGTATATCTTGGATGAGCCAACTACTGGCCTGCATTTCCATGACATTCAATTGCTGCTAACCGTAATTCAAACACTCAAGAAACAAGGCAATACGATTGTCATCATTGAGCACAACCTCGACGTCATTAAGACTGCCGATTGGATTATTGACTTAGGGCCTAAAGGTGGCGCTGGTGGTGGACAGATTATTGCCACTGGTACGCCTGAAGATGTTGCAAAGAATGAATTGAGTTTTACAGGTCACTACTTAGCGCCATTGCTAACTCGTAAAGCGCCCACTCCTGCAGCCAGTAAAAAGAAAAAGTAAGCCGTCAATAGATCTCAGAGTAATTTAGCTTCAGCTAAATCGGTTGCCTCTGAATTACCTGAGATTACCAAAATATCGTTGGCCTCAAGCCTGAGATCGGGAGTGGGGTCCAACTTCACATAATCTGCGTTTCGACCTTTGCGACGCACTGCCTGAACATTGACGCCCTCTTTCTCCAGGTCAAGCTCACTAAGAGTTTTACCAATTCCCCGTGAATGGGGCAGCAGCGTAATGGCATGTAAACGCCAAGACTCATTTGAACCAAAGTCATTGTCCGCAGACCCACGGAAGTAACCTCTCAATAGGCTATAGCGCTCTTCCCTTGCTGTTGTGATACGTCGCACTACTTTACGCATTGGCACACCCATAATGAGCAGAACATGGGAAGCAATCATCAAGCTACCTTCAATGAGTTCGGGCACTACTTCGGTTGCACCAGCCGCCTGTAGCTTGGCGATGTCAGCATCATCTCTAGTACGCACCAATACAGTCATGCCTGGACGCAAACGTTCTACCTGCCGAAGAACTCGCATACTTGCTGCAGTATCGGCATAAGTAATAACAACCGCCTTTGCTCTTGAAAGCCCGGCAGCGACTAAATAGTTTTCACGACTTGCATCGCCATAAACCACATTGTCCCCAGCAGCTGCCGCCTCTTTAACGCGATCAGGATCCAAATCCAAAGCAATATACGGAATTTTTTCTTGATCAAGCATGCGCGCCAAACTTTGACCTGAACGCCCAAAGCCACAGATGACAACATGGTTTTCATTACGAACACTTTTAGAGGCAACCCGAGTTAACGCAAGCGATTGCAGTAGCCATTCATTACTAGAGAATCGCATTGCAATACGATCGCTGTATTCAATCAGGAACGGTGCGCAGAACATCGAGATCAACATCGCTGCCAATACCGCTTGGCTCAAGATGGGATCAATCAAATCTAAACCATCAATTTGATTTAGCAATACAAAGCCAAATTCACCAGCCTGCGCAAGGCATAGACCCGTTCTAATGGAGATACCAGGACTAGAACCAAAGGCCCGCGATAACAAGGCTATGAGGCCAAATTTAAAGAGCAGTGGGCCAACCAGCAATACTAAAACCAATAACCACTCCTCACGAATGACATTGAAATCGAGCAACATACCGATCGTCACAAAGAAAAGGCCGAGCAAAACATCCCGAAACGGTTTGATGTCCTCTTCCACTTGATGGCGATAGGGTGTTTCAGAAATCAACATGCCGGCTAAAAATGCGCCGAGCGCTAAAGACAAACCAAAATGTTCAGTTAATCCTGCCATGCCCAGCACAATCAGCAAGAGGTTGAGCATGAACAACTCTTGTGAGCGCAATTTAGCAACTAACTTAAACCAATGACTCATCAAGCTTTGGCCTATGAAGAAAATCAATACCAAGGCGACGGTGATTTTGATTGACGCTGCAGTTAACGCAACGAATAAGTCAGAGGGGTTTTTCCCCAGGGATGGCAATAGGATCAGCAGGAAAACAACCGCTAAGTCCTGGAACAACAAAATACCCACGACATTGCGACCATGCTCTGTCTCTAACTCAGCGCGATCAGAAATCAGCTTGGTCACGATTGCAGTCGATGACATTGCCAGTGCGCCACCCAAAGCGATCGCAGCATGCCAAGAGATGGGGTAAATCCAATTCATTAACAAACTGGCAGGAATGGCTAAAAGCATCGTCAGAATCACTTGGCTGCCGCCAAGGCCAAATACGATCGATCGCATTGCCCGTAATTTATGCAAGTTAAATTCCAGGCCAATCGAGAACATCAAGAAAACCACGCCAAATTCAGCCAAATACTTCACGGTGGCTGAATCATTTGCCAAGCCCAGGGCATTGGGCCCAATCAGCACGCCAATAGCCAAATAGCCCAAAATGGGGGGTAAGCCAAAATAGCGGAAAATAACCACTCCGGCCACACCCGAGGCCAGGAGAATGAGGGTTAATTGAAGGACTGACGGCATATACTTACTCGATGATAGCTAAGACTCGTGAACGTACCCTAAAGCTTGCGCGCGACACCCTCACTATTGAGGCTGCTGCACTGCAAACCATGCGTGATCGCCTTGAGGGCGCTAATGCTGAG
>CAITHY010000126.1 GCA_903892315.1 uncultured beta proteobacterium
ACCCTTTTACTTATCTTTAACTCAAGAAGCTTCACATGACTAAACGCGCACTTCGTAACATCGCCATCATCGCCCACGTTGACCACGGAAAAACTACCCTGGTTGACCAACTCTTGCGCCAATCCGGCACATTCCGCTCCAATGAAAAAATGACCGAACGTGTCATGGACTCAAACGACTTGGAAAAAGAGCGTGGTATTACTATTTTGTCCAAGAACTGTGCGGTGGAGTATGACGGCACGCATATCAACATCGTTGATACCCCAGGACACGCGGACTTCGGTGGTGAAGTAGAGCGCGTGCTCTCGATGGTTGACGGTGTATTGCTCCTGGTTGATGCGGTTGAAGGCCCAATGCCACAGACCCGCTTCGTTACTAAGAAAGCCTTGGCATTAGGTTTGAAGCCAATTGTGGTGATTAATAAGGTTGACCGCCCAGGTGCTCGTACAGACTACGTTATCAATGCTACTTTTGAATTGTTTGACAAATTAGGCGCTACTGAAGAGCAGTTGGATTTTCCAGTGGTATATGCATCTGGCTTGAACGGTTATGCAGGTTTGACAGATGATGTACGCGAAGGCGACATGCGTCCATTGTTTGACACCGTGTTAAAGCACGTACCAGTGCGTGATGACAACCCAGAAGGTCCATTGCAATTGCAAATTACCTCCATTGAGTACAGCACTTACGTCGGTAAGATTGGTGTAGGCCGTGTGAATCGTGGAACTGTTAAGCCTTTGATGGATGTGGTATTCATGGACGGTCCTGATGGCGTTCAGCGCAAAGGCCGTATTAACCAAGTATTGAAATTCCGCGGTTTAGAGCGTGAATTGGTGGATGAAGCGCAAGCAGGCGACATCGTATTGGTAAACGGTATTGAAGACTTAGCAATCGGTACAACCATCTGTGCGCCAGACGTTCCAGAAGCACTGCCAATGCTCAAGATCGATGAGCCTACTTTGACCATGAATTTCATGGTGAATACCAGCCCATTAGCTGGCCGTGAAGGTAAGTTCGTGACTAGCCGTCAGATTCGTGAGCGTCTTGACCGTGAATTGAAGTCCAACATGGCTTTGCGCGTTAAAGAAACTGACGACGACACCGTATTTGAAGTGTCTGGTCGTGGCGAATTACACCTCACCATCTTGGTAGAGACAATGCGTCGTGAAGGTTATGAATTAGCGGTTTCCCGTCCACGCGTTGTGTTCCATGAAGTAGATGGCGTGAAGATGGAGCCGTACGAGAACTTAACTGTTGACCTCGAAGATACAACTCAAGGCGCCGTGATGGAAGACTTGGGTAAGCGTAAAGGTGAATTGCTCGATATGGTGAGCGACGGAAAAGGTCGTACACGTCTTGAGTACCGCATTCCAGCCCGTGGTTTGATCGGCTTCCAAGGCGATTTCATGACCATGACTCGCGGTAACGGTTTGATGAGCCATACATTTGATTCTTATGCACCTGCTAAAGATGGCATCTTGGGTGAGCGTCATAACGGCGTATTGATTAGCCAGGACGATGGTGAAGCAGTTGCATACGCATTGTGGAAATTGCAAGACCGCGGTCGTATGTTTGTGAGCCCTGGAGATCCCTTGTACGAGGGCATGGTAATTGGCATTCATAGCCGTGACAACGACTTAGTTGTGAACCCGATTAAAGGTAAGCAATTAACCAACGTTCGCGCCTCTGGTACTGACGAAGCGGTTCGCTTGGTCACTCCAATTGCAATGAACTTGGAATATGCGGTTGAGTTTATTGATGATGATGAATTGGTTGAAGTAACGCCGAAGAGTATTCGTATTCGCAAGCGCTACCTCAAGGAGCATGAGCGTAAAAAAGCATCACGCGAGTAAGCTCACTCCAGCTACATAACAAAAGTCACCTCCGGGTGGCTTTTGTTCTTCATTGAAATCAAAGCTATAAATTCATCATTTGTAAGTTAAAAAATAAAATTAGAGATACATGCTGCCATCCATTGAACAACGCCTTGCCCAAGAACTTTCTGCTAAACCTGCTCAAGTAGCTGCTGCAATTGCATTGATGGATGAGGGTGCTACCGTACCGTTCATTGCTCGTTATCGTAAGGAGGCCACCGGCGGCTTAGATGACACGCAATTGCGTTTATTAGAAGAGCGTTTGAGTTATCTTCGCGAACTAGAGGATCGTCGCAAAACCATTGTGGCTTCCATTGAGGAGCAGGGCAAGATGACGCCGGAGTTACTCAAGGCCATCATGCTGGCAGAGGACAAGACTCGTTTGGAAGATCTCTATCTGCCATATAAGCCCAAGAGAAGAACCAAAGCGCAAATCGCTTTAGAGGCTGGCTTAGAACCATTAGCAAATGACTTATTGTCTAACCCCAAATTAGATCCTGAAGCAGAGGCCGCAAAATATCTCAAGGAAGCGTTTCAGGTGGATGGTGTTGATAACCCAGGGGTGCCAGATACCAAGACCGCCCTTGAAGGCGCTCGTCAAATTCTGATGGAGCGTTTTGCAGAAGATGCTGCATTAGTTCAATCTCTCAGAGAATATTTGCAAGATCATGGGGTTGTCGAATCTAAAGTGATTGCTGGCAAAGAGCAAGAGGGCGAGAAGTTTGCGGATTACTTTGATTATTCCGAGCCGATTAAAGCGATTCCCTCTCATCGTGCTTTAGCCCTATTTAGAGGTCGTCGCGAACAGATGTTGATGGTTAACCTACGCCTAGACACTGAGGAAGAAAAGCCCAAATGGGACTCGCCGCATAATCCTTGTGAAAGCCGGATAGCCAATCATTTCAAGATCAAAAATGAAGGACGAGCTGCTGATGCCTGGTTGGCGGATACAGTGCGCTGGACCTGGCGCATCAAGTGCTCACTACATTTAGAGTCAGAGTTGATGACAGCACTGCGTGAGCGTTCAGAAACTGAAGCGATTAATGTATTTGCCCGCAACCTTAAAGACCTGCTACTTGCTGCACCTGCTGGTCCAAGGGTAACCATTGGTCTTGACCCTGGAATGCGAACTGGTGTCAAGGTGGCGGTAGTTGATGCTACAGGAAAAGTGGTTGATACCGAGGTCATTTTTCCCCACCAGCCTAAAAATGATTGGGCGGGTTCGTTGCATACCCTGGCTAAGTTAGCGGAGAAGCACAATGCCACTTTGATCTCCATTGGTAACGGCACTGCATCTCGTGAGACCGACAAATTAGCGCAAGAACTCATTAAAGCTAAACCAGAACTCAAACTCACCAAAATTGTTGTCTCAGAAGCGGGTGCATCGGTTTACTCGGCATCAGAATACGCCTCAAAAGAATTGCCAGGCATGGATGTATCGCTGCGCGGAGCAGTATCGATTGCACGTCGCTTGCAAGACCCCTTGGCTGAGTTAGTGAAGATTGATCCTAAATCGATTGGCGTGGGTCAGTACCAGCATGATGTCATGCAAACCCAGTTGGCTAAATCTTTAGTTGCAGTAGTTGAGGATTGCGTGAACGCGGTCGGTGTTGATGTGAACACCGCCTCAGCCCCATTGCTGGCAAGAGTTTCCGGCTTAAGCTCTACAGTGGCTGAAGGCATAGTAGCCTATCGCGATAGCAAGGGCGCATTTAAATCTAGGGTCGATCTCAAGAGCGTTCCTCGTCTGGGGGATAAGACTTACGAGCAAGCTGCTGGATTCTTGCGCATCATGAATGGTGATGATCCATTAGATGCTTCTGCAGTGCACCCTGAATCCTATCCTTTGGTAGAAAAGATTCTGAAGGATATTCAGAAGGGTGTGAAAGAAGTAATTGGTGATGCCAGCTTGCTGAAGTCACTTTCCCCAGAAAAGTATGCCGACGGTCAGTTTGGCCTGCCTACCGTTACCGACATTATTAAAGAGCTAGAAAAGCCGGGCCGTGATCCACGCCCAGAATTTACAACCGCCACCTTTAAAGACGGCGTTGAAAAAATCGGCGATCTGAAGCCTGACATGATTCTTGAGGGCGTGGTTACTAACGTCGCCGCTTTTGGCGCCTTTGTAGACATTGGCGTGCATCAAGATGGCTTGGTGCACATTTCCGCTTTATCTAATACCTTCATAAAAGATCCGCATAGCGTGGTGAAGGCAGGGCAGGTAGTCAAGGTGAAGGTTCTGGAGGTGGATGAGAAGCGCAAACGTATCGCGCTAACGATGCGTTTGGCCGATGAAGCCCCAAGAGAAGGCGCCAAGCCTGAACAAAGAGCCCCAAATCGTCCTAGAGCGACAGAACACAGAAAGCCACAGGAGAATGGAAGGCAATCACCCCCAATTAATAATGCAATGGCGGCTGCGTTCGGTAAGCTTAAGAAATAATGATTCTTTAGAGAATTCCTCCCTACTGCGGTAGCAAATTCTCTAAAATATTGCTTTGTATGTTCAATCACGTAAGACAAGGATTCATGTGAAAATGTCTCGATCTATTTTCCGTATTGCAGCGATTTCACTATGCGCGTTAGGCGTTAGTATTTCTACTGCAATGGCAGCTGATTTCCCTGGTGATCGTCCAATTACTTTAGTGGTGCCATTTTCAGCTGGCGGTCCAACCGATAAAGTGGCTCGTGAGCTAGCTTTAGCCATGGGTAAACAACTCAAAGGTCAAGTGATCGTAGATAACAGTCCTGGTGCTGGCGGCACGATTGCAGCAAAGCGCGTCATTAATTCGAAGAATGATGGTTACACATTGCTGATTCACCATATTGGTATGTCTACAGCCCCAGCTTTGTATAAGAACTTGGGCTTTGATCCAATGACCGATTACGAATATCTTGGTCAGGTAGCCGACGTACCGATGATTTTGGTTGGCAATAAAGATTTACCCCCTAAGAGCTACCAAGAACTCCTCCCTTATATGAAGGCAAATGTAGGCAAGATTGCTTACGCAAATGCAGGCGTAGGTTCTGCTAGCCACTTATGCGGTTTGCTCTTTATGAGCCGTATTCAGTTGGATCTAACTACTGTTCCTTACAAAGGCACTTCGCCAGCACTAACTGATTTGATCGGTGGCCAAGTGCAATTGATGTGTGATCAGACAACTAACTTATCGGGCCAACTAGCAACGAATGCGGTGAAGCCTTATGGCACAACTACAATGCAACGCATTAAAGCTTTTGAGAAGATTCCAACTCTCAATGAGCAGGGCTTAAAAAACTTTGAAGTGAAGGTATGGCATGGTGTTTATGCTCCTAAAGGCACCCCAAAAGCAGAGATGGATAAGTTGGTCAAAGCATTGCAAGGCGCTATTCAGGACCCGCTATATAAGCAACACATGGCTGATTTGGGTGTTGAGATTCCATCGCAAGCAAGCGCCACTCCAGAAGGCTTGAAAAAGCATCTGAAGGCGCAGATTGATTTGTGGACACCAATTATTAAAGCTGCAGGTGTTTACGCAGACTAAGATGTGGGTGGTACGCTCCTTAAATAATAAAACCGCCTTTGGGCGGTTTTTTATTGAGAGCAGAATGGAGGGAGCTCAAGCGGTTATGGGCATCACCGTTACCGCTACCTCTAGCGTGTGGTCCGCTCCACCATGAATCACGCCGCGAATAGGGGAGACATCTGAGTAATCTCTTCCTTGGGCCAAGTGAACATAATCTTCCCCAGGAGTTCCATAGCCCCAACGGTTATTGGTTGGGTCTAGATCACACCAAACACCCTTACCCAGAACGCCATTTTCATCCATATTGGGAACATAAACTGATACCCAGGCATGTGAAGCATCGCCGCCAATCAGTCTTGCTTGACCAGGCGCAGGATTGGTCAAAATATAACCACTCATATACTTTGCTGGAATACCGATGCTGCGAAGAGACGCAATCAAAATATGTGCAAAGTCTTGACATACGCCTTCACGTTTCTTTAATGCCTCTAGTGCGGGAGTATTGATGTCAGTACTTTTGCTGACATAGTGAAATTCACTATAAATGCGCCTCATTAAATCAATGGCAGCATCCAAGATGGGTCTGCCAACTGTGAAATTTTTCCGAGCAAATTCGGCAAACTCTGGCCTTAAGGTAATAAATGGGGATGTGAATAAGAATTCTGAGGCAGCATCCCATTGGGTATTGGAATGATAGCGAAAGTATTCGCGGACCAGCTCCCAGGCTGCCGTTTCCTGGGGCTTAGGACCACATATAGCGCTAGTTGTTTCAATCAGTGACTTGGCTGTAATGAGCAATTCACTATGTCTATTTTGCAAAGAAAAGAAGGTACAAACATTTCCATGGCTATCTCTATTCTCCTCTCTCCAAGAAGGTCTAGGGCTCACCTGAACTTCGGATTTTAGTACTCGTTGTGTCTCCAGATCTGCCGGCTTGAGATGGGCAAAGTGTTGGGCAATCTCGACATTGGGATCGTATGAGTAATGGGTGTCGTGGGTAATTTCTAGCAACATGATGAGCGCATTACATTTGGATGCTGTATTCATTGGAGTGAATCAGATTGAAATAGCGCGCGCTAATTTCATCAGAAACATTCCAGGCAGATTGCGAACAATTGCTCAAGCAATTTCTCAGGTTGGAGAGATTGCCAAACCCATCCTGAGTCGAAAGGGCATATAAGTCGTAATCTAGTAGATTGATGACGCTGCGGGTAAGTTCATCCGGGTTATTTCGCTCTGTACCCGCAAGTTTAGATAGTCTGGCGCGCAGTGCTTTGCTAACCCAGGCGAGAGCGCGCGGATTTTCATCATCCATCACTAGCAAGCTAATTAAAGGGGCTATCTCACGACTTTGCTGATGTTGCGCATGGAAGGTAATCGTACTATCAAATAAGTTGAGTAGAGCGGTATACCCAGAGCCATCTGCAGTTGGATTAATGAGTAAGCCAGACACGATGGCTGTATCTAAAGCATTCGTCAGAAAGGCAAGCCTCTCAATATGTCTACCAATCGACAGCAATTGCCAGCCATCATCACGTGTCATACGGTCAGTTTGAGCCCCGGTAATCGCCGCTAGGCAGCTACTAGCACCATTTAATGCATCAATTGCGAGCGAAGCAGAAAAATCATTAAAGGTAGTGGCTTTATGGCAGTCGGCCTGGAATTGCTCAATACAATGATTGATAGTGCTCCACTGCTCCGGTGAGAGTCTTTCTCTCACATTGGAGGCCGTGCGCTTCATGGCATTCAGGTTATAGCCCACGCTGGTAACGCTATCACTGGCATTGAGAGAATTAATTAAAGTGCGCTCAAAAATTCGGTGACGCATATCACTCTGATCAAAATTGCTTGGAACACCTTCAGGCACAAGTCCATAGTAGCCACATAAATTTTCTAGCCAGGACCATAATGAACGGGATGGGGTGTATTCACTATTAATATTTTCAAGGTAGAGTTTAGCCAAGCGCAGAATATTTTCACTGCGCTCGCTATAGCGCCCAAACCAATAGAGATTCTCAGCTGCGCGGCTAGTTACTAAGCGCTTGCGCATTACTTTTTCAGGGGTTTGAGTAGGGTGCTGCGCTGGTTGTTCTTGCTCTTGGGAGGGTTGCGGGCTTTGAACCCACACATCCGCACTACTGCCGCCACGTTGCATAGAAGCAATGCCTGAGTCAGTGCTGGCAATACGGGCAAGCCCACCCGGCAATACTTGCCAGCTATTAGGGCCATCACTTAAGGCAAAGACTCGCAACATATAAGAGTGAGGCTCAATCAAAGAGGCATCATTGAGATTAAATGCATTTAACCAGGTTGGCATTTGTGCCAATGGAATGTAAGTTTGCACTGTATGTTCATCTGGCTGGCGAGTGATGCGGCCCACCCATTCGTCTAATTGAGCCTGATTTAGATCGCAACCTAAGGTGGATTCATAACTTTGATGACCTGTGCCATTTGGAAAGGTTGGCTTAATGGCGCTATGTCCTAAATTCGGAATGGCGGCCTCTAGCGCAGCGCGTTCACCACACCACCAGGTATCCATTGCTGGAAGCTGAACTTTTTCATTGAGCAGTCTCTCGCTAATCGATGGCAAGAAGCCTAATAGTGCGGGTGACTCTAGAAAGGCTGAGCCAGGAGCATTTGCCAATACGACATTACCAGCGCGTATCACTTGCAATAGTCCGGGGATACCTAGGGTGGAATCCGAACGCAGTTCCAATGGATCTAAAAACTCATCATCCAAACGCTTGAGCAAAATATGCACAGGCTCTAAACCACGTACTGTCTTTAAAAATAAATGTTGGTCGCGAACTGTTAAGTCACCGCCTTCAACCAGGGTTAGGCCAAGATAACGAGCGAGATAGGCGTGCTCAAAGTAGGTCTCGTTATAAGGCCCTGGAGTCAGAAGAGCAATATGGGCATTACCGCCTGCTGGGCTCTCAAGCTTTAATGCATCGATTAAGTCTCTATAGGCATTGGCTAGCGGGGAAATCTGCATCAGCTCATACGCCTGCGGAAATTGCCTTGCAATAAGATTGCGATTTTCTAAAAGATATCCAAGACCGGAAGGTGCTTGGGTACGTTGAGACAGTACTGACCAGGATCCATCAGGCGCTCTTGCTAAATCAAAAGCCATGATGTGAAGATATTTTCTATTCTCTAGCTCGACGCCATGCATGGAGCGCAAGTAACCCGGATGTCCATGAATTAATGCCGGAGGAATCAATCCTTCCCTCAGTAAATTTTGTGGGCCATATACATCAGCCATGATGGCTTCAAGCAAGCGAGCGCGTTGCAAAACGCCAGACTGAATTTCTTGCCATGACTCGGGGCTAATGATCAGTGGAAATAAATCTACCGACCAAGGGCGCTGCGGACCAAATTCATCGGCATAGACGTTATACGTAATGCCGTTATCCCGAATCTGTCTATTGAGTTCTTGGGTGCGCTGATCAAGATCGCTTAAGCCCGAGGGACCAAGGGATTCAAAAAAAGTTTGCCATTGAGGTAGCAGAGACCCCGATTCCCCTCGCAGCTCATCAAAGTGCCCTTCTTTAGGGGTGGGTGATAGACGGTTGATGTCCTCCGCCAGCGAAGGGTTGCTGGTGTCTTTCAAAGAATGGGTCTGAGGGTTGTCCACAAACTATTGTCTCATCGCCGCATATCCAGCGTAAACGGAAATTCCCTGCTAGCCGGGAGGTCAATATTGGCCTGAATTCCCTCAATAGTTCCAGGGGTATGACCCATTCTGAAGAAGCGAGATAAGCGTCGACTTTCAGCCTCATAGGCATTGATCGGGAAGTTGTCATAGTTTCGACCGCCAGGGTGAGCGACGTGATACTGGCAACCACCAACCGATCGTTTCATCCAGGTGTCAACCATATCAAATATCAATGGAACATGAATGCCAATACTTGGGTGCAGACTAGAAGGAGGATTCCAGGCCTTGTAGCGCACACCTGCTACATATTCTCCAGCGACACCTGTTGGTTGAAGTGGTAAAGGTTCCCCATTACAAGTGATTGTGTAACGGCTTTGGTTTAAGCCAGTGACACGTAATTCAACGCGCTCTAATGAGGAGTCTACATAGCGAGCAGTACCACCCGCTGCATTTTCTTCTCCCATGACGTGCCATGGCTCAAGCGCATTCCGCAGGGTCAGTTCAGTACCCATAACCTGTACCTGTCCGATCAGTGGGAAGCGGAACTCGAGGTGAGGCGCAAACCATTCAGGCTTAAAGGCATAACCATGTTTTTGCATCTCTTCAATGACATCATCAAAGTCCATCTTGATGAATGTTGGCAAGAGGCAGCGATCATGAAGCTCCGTTCCCCAGCGCGTCATTGGTGCGTCATAAGGCTCATCCCAAAAGCGGGCAATCAAGGCGCGAATGAGTAATTGCTGAACAATGCTCATGTGCGCATGTGGGGGCATTTCAAAAGCACGAAGTTCTAATAAACCTAAGCGACCTGTTTGACTATCCGGTGAATACATCTTATCGATACAGAATTCGCTACGATGGGTGTTGCCGGTGACGTCAATCAAGATGTTGCGTAAGGTTCTATCAACTAGCCATGGTGGCATGCTTTGACCAAACTTCTTACGATTCTCCTGAATTTCCTTCAATGCAATTTCTAATTCGTAAATCTGATCATTACGTGCTTCATCCACTCGTGGTGCTTGACTAGTTGGACCAATAAACATGCCACTAAATAGGTAACTCAAGCTCGGGTGGTTGTGCCAATACAAAATAAGACTGGCTAAGAGCTCAGGCTTACGTAAGAACGGACTATCCATCGGCGT
Organism: uncultured beta proteobacterium; assembly: GCA_903892315.1. The sequence goes on from CAITHY010000126.1 coordinate 10,178, forward strand.
AGCACCACCCATCACAAAGTGATTGCCGCCACCTGTGCCGGTATGGCGGCCATCAGCCATAAACTTTTCAGCAGAAAGACGGGATTCAAAAGCGGCTTGATATAAGAACTCAGTATGCTCGACCAGCTCACCCCAATTATGGGCTGGATGAATATTGACTTCAATGACACCTGGATCTGGCGTTACTTGTAACAACTTCAGGCGTGGGTCGCGTGGCGGAGTGTATCCCTCCAATACAATTTGAAACTGAAGTTCTTCCGCAGTAGCTTCTACTGCCTCTAATAAATTGAGATAGTCTTCAAGACGAGCGAGCGGGGGCATAAAGACATACAACGCGCCTGACTTGCCGCCATGTTCATTTTCTGCTTTGGGGCCATTGGAGCGCATTGGATCACGTGCTTCTACGCACATCGCTGTTCTGGTTACCCATGCAGCAGATTCTTGACGTTTTGGATGCCTTACTTCTTGCGACTGACTCCAAATCGTTTTGCCAGACCCTGTAAATCCTTTACGAATGGGTTGTTGTTGATGAACAATCGACGCTTGACTGTTTAATGGCGGTCTAGGAGCGAATGGATCTTGCTCAATCAAGTACGGATAGTCTGCTTTGCTGACCCAAGGAAGGGATTCCAGGGGCAGGCGATAACCCATTGGCGAGTCACCTGGCAGCAAATAGAGGCGATCATCGCGATATTCCCAAGGACCTGTCTTCCAAGCGGTATCAAGATAGTTTTTTCCTTCATTAGCCTCAATGGGAAGTACATAGCCCACTACAGAATCTAATTTCTGGGTGAAGACCCGCTTTAAGCGAGTACGCTCCATCTCGTCATCCAAATTAGATTTGAAGGGATCAACGTTAACTGGTAGCTTTGATTCTCGCCAGAGGTAATAAAACACATCCTCATAAGCAGGCTCGATAAATTTGTCTGCTAAGCCTAATTTCTTAGAGAGCGTGTAGACAAACTTCTCGGCATCTCTGCTGGTGTAGTTGGTAGGATGGCGCTCATCAGCAAAGAGTTTAGGATTTTTCCAAATAGGCTGTCCATCAGATCTCCAATAGATTGATAGGGCCCAGCGAGGAAGTTGCTCTCCTGGATACCATTTGCCTTGACCAAAATGGAGGAAGCCACCATCGCCATATTCCTTGCGCAGCTTTTCTACTAAATCGGTTGCATAGCCTCGTTTAGTTGGCCCCAATGCATCCACATTCCATTCGCGTTCATCGCGACCATTCACTGATACAAAGGTAGGCTCGCCACCCATAGTTAATCTAACATCGCCCGCCACTAATTCCTGATCAACTTTATGGCCTAGATCGACAATCGCTTGCCACTGTTCTTCGGTGTAAGGCTTGGTTACTCGGGGCGCTTCATAAATGCGGGTGACTTCCATGGAGTGGGCAAATTGCACTTCACATTCATCAACCCCACCTTCAATCGGCGCCGCTCCTGAAGGCTCAGGCGTGCAAGCTACGGGAATGTGGCCTTCGCCCGCAAACAAACCAGATGTAGGGTCTAAGCCAATCCAACCAGCGCCTGGTAAATACACCTCACACCAGGCATGCAAGTCTGTGAAATCGACTTCGGTGCCGCTGGGTCCATCAAGCGCCTTGACGTCTGGCTTGAGCTGAATGAGATAGCCCGAAACAAAGCGTGATGCGAGTCCGCAAAGACGCAGCAGGTTCACCATTAACCATGCAGAGTCACGACACGAGCCGCTGCGAAGTTTTAATGTCTCATCCGGGGTTTGTACACCGGGCTCCATGCGAATGGTATAGGCAATATCCTTGTGAACTTTTTGATTGATGGCAACCAAAAAATCGATGGTGCGCATCTTGCTGCGATCAACAGTCTTAAAGTATTTGTTAATGCCATCATTTCGCTTTTTCCCTAAGTAAGGGCGCAACTCTTTTTTGAGATCTTGGCTGTACGTAAAGGGGTAGTCTTCAGCATCTGGCTCTAAAAAGAAATCAAATGGGTTGTATACCGCCATCTCTGTAACCAGATCGACCGTCACTTTAAAGTGTGTCGTTGGTTCGGGAAATACTAAACGAGCTTGGTAGTTTGCAAACGGATCTTGTTGCCAATTAATGAAGTGACCTTCAGGTTCAATCTTTAGGGAGTAAGAAAGAATATGGCTGCGGCAATGAGGTGCCGGTCGCAGACGAATGACCTGTGGCCCCAGTTTGACTGGGCGGTCATAAATATATTCGGTGACGTGGTGTAGGGCGGCGTGTATAGACATGCTGCAAAGTCTATAAGTTCACCACAAGGGTGCATTATTGCGGCGCACAAGATGGGTGCGTAAAAATGAGGCATGCCCAGATTTGGGTAGAACCCGTCAAAAACAGGGCATTTAGCATACTAGTTCTGTTTCAGGAGGAATAAGTTGGTGCTAATTCGATCGCTCATTTACTAAGCAAGGGGGAAATATGGTTGTCTATATCACTCGAAATATCATTGCCAGAATGCGTCTTAATGATGGCACCGATAATGGCTGTAAGCCCCTAAATCCTGGAAAGTATGAAGCTAACAAGACCAATGATGGGGCGCTGGAGATTCTTCAGGATGCTGGTGAGCCTGTCTATCTGTTGCCCTTTATCTGGTGGGAGAAGATGGAACTAGGTGATATTTTGATTGCGGCTTAAAGCGCAGGTAATCATCAATAATGAATAAAGAGACAGCGCCTTGAATTACCAATATATTAAAACTGAGCAGGCCGATTTAATCGCCACGATTCGCTTTAATCACTACGAAAAGCGTAATGCCTTAAGCGAGTGCTTAATAGAAGAGATGCATCATGCGTTAGAAGAGTTTGGCAAACAAGATGTGCGGGTCTTAGTTCTAAGGTCTGATCAAAAAAATAAAGTGTGGTCTGCAGGTCATGATGTCATGGAGTTGCCTAGATCAGAGAGGGATCCCTTGCCTGCGGATGACCCTGTTATGGTCTTGCTTCAATCTATCAGAGCCTTTAGGGCTCCAGTCATAGCGATGGTCGATGGTTCAGTGTGGGGTGCTTCAACCGATTTGATTATGAGTTGCGATATTGCGATTGGCGATCATGATTCTACGTTTGCGATTACGCCAGCTAAGTTGGGGCTTCCTTATACCGCAAGTGGCATTTTGCACTTCATGTCTCGCATGCCTCTGAATGTTGTAAAAGAAATGTTCCTAACGGCCGATCCCATTGGTGCTGACCGCGCCTTACAGATCGGCATTCTCAATCATCTTTATGTATCCGGGGAATTAGAGGCAAAGACCTACCAAATGGCCCGAACAATTGCTTCACGTTCTCCACAGGCTAACTCGGTACTTAAGGCGCAAGCGCAAATGCTGTCGGATGCTGCCGTAATGAACCCTGCTGTATTTGAGCACCTTCAATCCCTGCGCAAGAATGTCTATATGGGAAGCGACTACCGAGAGGGTATTACAGCCTTCCTAGAAAAGCGTGAACCTGTGTTTGGTCAGGCCAAGTAAAGGCATAAAATAGAGCTCCAATCTATGGGGCGCTATGAGTATTCGGGTTAATTCAGAAGGGGTTTCAGCATCGCGGGTGTATTTGCCTGCTGATCAAACTCATCTAAATTTGCTGCAATTCTTTATAGAGCAATTCCCCCACATTCCGGGAGACGAGTGGGAACAGCGTTTCACTGAAGGCCTCATCCTAGATCAAGACGGTCAAGCCCTGAGCGCAAATAGTCCTTATTTGCCAAATACTCATTTGCTGTATTTCAGGCGCCTTGCTCGTGAACCAGAGATTCCCTTTGAAGAACATATTCTTTATCAAGATGAACATATCTTGGTTGCAGATAAACCCCATTTCCTGCCAGTAACACCAAGCGGGCTCTATCTTCATCAAACCTTGCTTAATCGGCTCAAGAAAAAAACAGGTATTCAAACGCTTAGCCCGATTCATCGCATTGATCGTGATACCGCAGGCCTAGTCATTTTTTCAGTCAACCCAAGTGAGCGAGCGCAATATCAAAATTTATTCAGGGATAGGGCGGTCGACAAAGTGTATGAAGCAATAGCGCCATACTCTGAAAAATTAGAGAAGCAACTGCCATTCACCTATCAAAGCCGTCTTCAAGAGTCAGAACATTTTCTGCAAATGCAAGAGATTGAGGGTGAGCCCAACTCGGATACCTTCATTGAGCTCCTAGAGACAAATATGCCATGGGCCAAATATCGACTAACGCCCGGAAGTGGCAAAAAGCATCAACTGCGTTGCCATCTTAATACTCTCAATATCCCTATTAAGAATGACCAGATTTATCCTATCCTCACCCCTTATCAAGAATATGATTTAGATTTCTCAAAACCCTTGCAACTACTGGCTAAGGAGATTTTATTTGAGGATCCGGTAACGCTGTCGTTTAGAGCATTTAAGAGTCAGCAATTATTAGATCTCTGAATTACGGCTGAATCATGAGGGCTCTAATTCTTTAAGGCAGAAAAACTGCTTGCTTGTGCTTTGTGCCAATATAGTTCAAACACCCTGGGTAAATTTAGACTCGGATCAATAGGCTCTTCATTAATCAAAAGGCCGGCGGGCATTTCAGGTAGCAGGAATGAAAGTAGGCGAACTTCATTTTTGCTAATACGTCGAACTATATGAGAAGCATCTATCTCATTAGGGTGATGAAGGCCAGCTGCTTCAACTAACTCTTTTAGGGTTTTGAGAGTTTCATTATGAAAGTTATAGACACGCTCAGATTTATCGGTCACAACCAATGCTTTCTGGCGATCTGGATCTTGAGTCGTTACCCCGGTTGGGCAAAAGCCAGTATTACAAACTTGAGCCTGAATACAGCCTACTGAGAACATAAAACCTCGAGCACTGTTACACCAATCCGCTCCTAATGCAAAGGCAACAGCCATATCAAAGGCGCTAATAATTTTCCCTGAGCAGCCAATCTTGATTTTGTCACGCAAGTGAACACCCATCAAAGTGTTGTGAACTAAGCGCAAACCATCTTGTAGCGGTGTACCGACGTGATTGGTGAACTCTACTGGAGAAGCGCCAGTCCCACCTTCAGAGCCATCAACCACAATAAAGTCAGGGTGAATATTGGTTTCTAACATGGCCTTTACTATGCCAAACCATTCCCAAGGATGCCCAATGCACAGCTTGAATCCAACCGGCTTGCCTCCAGAAAGATCCCGTAGTTGCTGAATAAAATGCATCATCTCTAAAGGTGTAGAGAACGCGCTATGGGAGGAAGGTGAAATACAGGCCTCGCCTTCCATAACACCTCGTGCAGCAGCAATTTCAGCAGTGACTTTCGGCCCAGGTAGTATGCCGCCATGACCCGGTTTAGCTCCTTGACTCAGTTTGATTTCAATCATCTTGACTTGAGTATCCAAGGCATTTGCAGCGAACTTATCCGCATTAAAACTACCATCCTGATTGCGGCAGCCAAAATAACCTGAACCGATTTCCCAAATGAGATCGCCGCCATGTACGCGATGATATTGAGAGATCGACCCTTCACCGGTGTCGTGCGCAAAGCCACCTTTTTTAGCACCTAGGTTTAAAGCCATAATGGCATTGGCGCTGAGTGAGCCAAAGCTCATCGCCGAAATATTGAAGATACTGGCTGAATATTTCTGTGAGCAATCTTTGCCACCTATCTCAACTTTAAAATCATGGCTCGGAATATGAGTAGGAGCTAAGGACTGGTTAATCCATTGATAGCCTGGAGCCATGACATCAAGAGTGGTGCCAAATGGAATTTCATCGGCAACCGCTTTTGAGCGTGAATAGACCAATGTTCTTTGCTCTCTAGAGAATGGTAATTTATCGTTGTCACCTTCAATGAAGTACTGCCGAATTTCGGGGCGGATAAATTCCAGTAGAAAACGCATATGCCCCAAAATCGGATAGTTCCGCAAAACGGCATGTTTGGTTTGCATACAGTCGTAGATGCCAACCGCTGTTAAGCAACCAAAAATCAATAATGCTGGCCAATCAGCCATTCCCATCAATAGAGCTAGCCCGCTAATGAGTGTTCCAAACATACAGATAGCAAAAGTGCTTAGGCGTATAGGAAGGAGGGGATGAGATGATTTATTCATGGTTGCAATTAGAGGGTTTTTACTGTTATGAGAGTATATGTGGCCTTTATGTAAGTTTTATTGTGACTAATGTCAAATTCTGACATGAATATCCCCAAATGCAGGAGTATGCTGTGATATTAACCATCAATAATCACAGGGATAATATGTCACTTAATCATGCAGTCATTTGGATTGACCATAAAGAAGCTCATGTGATGTTTTTGAGCGAGGAGGCCAGTGAGTCTGAGGTGATTCGTAGCAAGAGCACCCATACGCATTTGCATCACAAAGCTAATGAAATCGGTAGTGGTAAAGCGGCCTTAGACACTAAGTATCTGCACTCGGTCATCAATGCTGTTAATGAGTCTAAAGAGATCTTGATTCTTGGCCCGGGCTCTGCAAAACTAGAACTTATTAAGCATGCCCACAAGCATGATGCAGCGATTGCAGAAAAGATTGTCGGTGTAGAAACGGTTGATCATCCGACTGATAAAGAAATATTGGCTTATGCACGCAAGTTTTTCTATAAAGTAGATCGGATGAATTAAAAAAATTAAGGAAATTGAAAATGAAAGAAACTCAAGAACCTTTAGGTCCAGACGGACTTCCCGGACATGATTATTTTCTGGATGCAGTAAATCATATTGATGAAGCTGTAGCAAACAATACGATTGCTGCTGGCGCTGCCAAAGGTTTAGTGTTTAGCTTAGTTGAAACCTTAGGCGCAATGGTGGGCGATCCTGATCTGCCGAATCACCTGAAGTCAGGCTATATGGGTGCCTTAGACCTTGCTGTGGAATTAGAGGCCAAGCTTCATAAGTAATCAATAAAAGTTAAGTTAGCAATAGACCATTAAGGGCAGATTCTGCTGTCATTATGCATTTAAAATGGCTGCCAATTGCTATTTAACCGAAGTTCATGACCAATACCTCAAAGAAACGCTTAGCAGTCGCACCCATGATGGAGTGGACCGATCGCCATTGTCGTTCTTTTCATCGCGCGCTGACTAAAGAAGCTGTTCTTTATACCGAGATGGTGACTACGGGTGCGCTGATGCATGGTGATGTGCCACGCCATTTAGATTATTCACCAGAGCAACATCCAGTCGTTTTGCAATTAGGTGGCTCTGAGCCTAATGATTTAGCTAAGGCTGCTGAGCTGGCGCAGCAGTGGGGCTATGATGAGATTGATTTGAACTGTGGTTGTCCCTCAGAGCGAGTGCAGCGCGGAGCATTTGGTGCTTGCTTGATGGCTGAACCTGAACTTGTAGCTGAATGTGTGCGCTCTATGAGGAATGCAGTCAATATCCCCATCTCAGTAAAACACCGTCTGGGTTTAGATTCAATGGACGCAGCTAATTCTGAAACGGATTACCAATTCGCATTGAACTTTATTCTGGCAGTCGCTGATGCTGGTGCCAGTCAAGTGACTATTCATGCGCGCAATGCAGTACTCAAAGGTTTGTCACCAAAAGAGAATCGCAGTAAACCACCATTGCGTTATGAGGTTGCTGCAAAACTCAGAGTCGATGCGCAAAAACAATTTCCTAATCTCAAAGTACTTCTCAATGGCGGACTAGAAACCAATGAGCAAATTGCTGTACACTGGAATGACTTTGACGGCTTTATGGTGGGTAGAGCTGCCTATCATTTCCCAGCTCTACTCTTAGGTTGGGATGACATGATCAATACTGATGGTGATGCAGCCGGCTATCTTTTCAGTGAAACTGAATGGCACCGAATTCAGATTGCTTTGGTCAAACAAGTGCAAGCTTGGTTTGATGAATGTCATGCCAAAGGCAAACCTTTTTATATAGGTGCATTTACAAGACATATTCTGGGTCTGGCTCATGGGAGGGCGGGATCGCGTTATTGGCGTCAACGCCTCTCAGACCATCATGCTTTGGCTAAAGTACAAAGTAAGGCTGCCATATTAGATTTCTTTATCGATGCCAGTCTATGCCTTGGAGATTGGGCAGCTTTTGAGTTTGATGCTGCCTAAGGCCACGTAGTAGGGCTCAGAGGGGTATTTTTGACAGGTTTTTGAGCAAAAAGCTATAATCTATGACTTCAGTGGCGGACGTAGCTCAGTTGGTAGAGTCCCAGATTGTGATTCTGGTTGTCGCGGGTTCGAGCCCCGTCGTTCGCCCCACCGAATACCATTTAAAAAGCTCCTGCTCGGGAGCCTTTTTCTTTCCCGCGTGAGTTATTTTTTTGTGTTGCGAGCTGATCTAGCTGACTCGGCAGCAAGATTAGACATCTTGACTGCCTCAGCTGCCGCCATGGCAGCACGTGATTTCGTTGTGTAGCCGATGCCGTGAAACAATAGGGAATGACTAATCTTGCTGTAGATGCTCCCGCAATTGAAATTACCCCCGATTACCAAGCGGTAATTGAGGCTATTGAGCGTCACGACCCTTATATCTTTGTTAGCGGTAAAGCGGGCACCGGTAAAACAACCTTAATCGGCTATCTGCGAGAAACCGTCCCTGGCAACGTTGTAGTGGTCGCGCCAACCGGTGTTGCGGCACTACAGGTCAAAGGGGTGACAATCCATTCCTTCTTTAGATTGCCCCCACGCTTAATATTCCCAGAAGAAGATATCAAGCCATTACGAGATAAGCGCCTTTATAAAGATATCCGTCTACTCATCATTGATGAGATCTCGATGGTGCGTGCCGATGTCGTGGATGCGATGGATTTATTTCTGCGCGAGAACGGACCGCAAAAAGGCAAGCCCTTTGGCGGTATTCAGGTGATGTTTGTAGGTGACTTATTCCAATTGCCTCCAGTAGTTTCTAGTGCTGACATGCACGTGCTATCTGAGAGAGGGTACGAAGGACCGTATTTCTTCTGCGCGATGGCCCTGCATCGTAAAGATGTCACGATGGTGGAGCTCTCTAAGATCTTCCGTCAAAAGGATGAGCATTTTGCTGGCCTGTTAAATCGTATCCGAATTAATCAGGACATAGATGAGGCAATCGATACACTAAATGCCCAGTGTTTTAAAAAAGATGCGGAGCTTGATGAGCAGACCATCACCTTAACGACCACCAATGCCCGAGCCGATCAAATCAATGGTGCTGGCCTACGTGCCATTACTGCTGAGGGTAAAGTCTACTCAGGAAGCTCAACTGGAAAATTCAATATTGACGAGCGCAACTTGCCATCGCCTAATCATTTGGTTTTGAAGGTAGGTGCCAAGGTGATGTTTACAGCCACGGATCCTGGCTTTCCGAAGCGTTGGGTTAATGGCACGATCGGGGTAGTGCGTGAGCTATTGCCTGATAAGGTAAAGGTGTTGGTACAAAACGGACCTTACGCAAATACAGTTGAAGTAACAGGCCATCAATGGGAGTCCTATCGTTACGATCATGACATGATGTCTGGAAAGATTTCTCCAAGCATCATCGGCACTTATGTTCAGATCCCACTCATGCTAGCTTGGGCTGTGACCATTCATAAGAGCCAGGGCAAAACCCTCGATAAAGTAAAGGTTGATCTCTCATCAGGAGCATTTGCATCAGGGCAGGTCTATGTTGCTTTAAGTAGATGCAAAACAATTGAAGGTATTTCTCTACAAAGACCGATTGAGCCCAGAGATGTGAGTTGCGATCAAGAGATCAAGCGCTTCTATCTGAATTGTTTGCCTTCCAAATAGGGGTATTCACTCCTATTTGACCTGTTCCGGTTTATGTAATAACATTGTTATTACTATGAACAAAAGCCATAAATCCAATGCCTTAATCAGCGCGCCACTGCAGGTGGCTATAAGGGCTATTGGTAACTCTAAGGGTGTGGTCATTCCAAAGATTATTCTTGAACAATCTGGAATACAGGAGCACGTTGAGATGTCGGTTGATGGAGAAAAAATTATTCTCAGCAAGCCTAAAAATAACGTGAGACAAAATTGGTCTCAGGATGCCCAAAGCCTTGCTAAGGTTGGCGAGGATAAGTTAGTACTTGGAGATTTTGCAAACGAAGATGATGGAGATTGGGTTTGGTAAAGAGTATTGTTTCTCGTGGAGAAATTTGGCTTATCAATTTAGACCCAACAATTGGGAGTGAAATTAAAAAAACACGTCCTTGTATTGTGGTTTCACCTCAAGAGTTAAATGATCATTTACGTACAGTCATTATTGCGCCCATGACTAGCAAGGGCAGACCTGCAGGCTTTCGGGTATCTATTACGCATGATGGTAAGAAGGGACTTATTCTTTTAGATCAAATCAGAGCCGTTGATAAAGCGCGCTTGGTCAAGAAAGTGGGCAAGAGCAACCCAAAAACCCTATCTGCCAGTCTTGGCGTACTTCAAGAAGCTTTTGCTATTTAGCCTCTTTATTAGAAGCCAGCTGCCAATCCATCTCTACGATGATCACTACCGGCAATATAAGCAGAATGAGTCTCTTCGTTTAATTTGGCGATTGCTTGGGCGCTACCAAAGTCCAGGCTGTTTGCAGGCTGTACAGCAACGTCATGACCCAGTGCTTTTAATCCATCCACCACGCTTTGGGGCATTGCTGCTTCAACAGTGAGTTTGCCTGCATCATCGATACGCCAACGGGGCGCATCAGAACATGCTTGCGGGTTTAGGTATTCATCTACAAAGCGCATCACAAACTGAATATGGCCCTGCGGTTGCATATTGCCACCCATGACACCAAACGCCATAGTAGGTTTACCATCCTTAGTGAGGAAGGCTGGCAGGATGGTATGGAAGGGTTGCTTGCCCGGTCCAACTTGATTAGGGTGACCATCTTCCAATCGGAAGCTCATGCCACGATTATGAAAAGCAATGCCGCCTGGGGCAACCACTCCAGAACCAAAGCCTTTAAAGTTTGATTGAATGTATGAAATCATCATGCCGGATTCATCGGCAGCGCATAAGTAAACGGTGCCACCTGAATGGGGGTCTCCAGGACCATAACTACCAGCCTTATGATGATCAATCATGGCTGCACGACTAGCTAAGTAATCTCTATTCAACAGAGAGCTCACTGGCATTTGCATAGACTGCGCATCAGAAACATAAGCATAGACGTCAGCAAACGCCATGCGCATTGCTTCAATTTGTAAATGAATGCGTTGTGCTGAATTGGCGGGGTATTGCTTCACATTGGTTGCTTGCAAGATGCCTAAAGCAATTTGCGCCGCGATGCCTGAGCCATTTGGTGGAATTTCATGGAGGGTGTAGTCGCCATAATCAAAGGCTAGTGGCTCAACCCACTCAGGTTGATTGTCTGCAAAGTCTTGCATCGTGAAGCAACCACCCGTAGCTTGGGCAAAGTCCACCATGCTTTGGGCAAGGGGACCTTTATAAAAAGATTCGCCTTCAGTAGCGGCGATTTCCCTTAAGGTTTTGGCTTGCGCTGGATATTTCCAGATTTGACCTGCTTGGGGTGCTTTGCCATCAATCAAAAAGGACTCTACAAAACCAGGCTGGCTTTTCAGAATGGGAATAGCTTCACGCCATTGACGTGCAATTACTGGTGAAACTGGAAAACCATTTTCCGCATAGTCGATCGCCCGCTTAAACAATTGCGCAAAAGGAAGCTTGCCAAACTTTCTGGAGAGCTCGATCCAACCAGAAACCATTCCGGGAACGGTCACTGTATTCCAGCCAATGAGATCCATCGCAGATTTACCAGCGAAATATTCTGGCTTCCAAGCGGCAGGGGCACGTCCTGAAGCATTTAAACCATGCATCTTCTTACCATCCCAAAGAATTGCGAAACCATCTCCACCGATGCCATTCATCGTAGGTTCAACTACAGTCAGTGTGATTGCAGTTGCAAGTGCAGCATCCACTGCATTGCCACCACTCTGTAGAACTTCAATACCCGCTTGAGTGGCAAGTGGTTGAGAGCTCGCAACAGTGTTTTTAGCTAAAACAGGGGCGCGACTACCAAAAGGAGGGGATATCAACATAAGGGATTTATCTATTCGGTAACTTAATCAATTTTTACATTTGCTGACTTTACTGCCTTCTCCCATTTACTGGCTTCGCTTGCAGTAATTTCAGAGAGTTTCTCCGAGTTGGCAAACTGAGGGTGTATGCCTTGGGCTGCCATGCGCGCTTTGAAATCCGGATTAGTCAAAATCTTCCGAATTTCTCGCTCAAGTTTGGCAATAATGTTTGGAGATGTTCCCTTGGGAACATAGATAGCGTAAAAGTTCTCTACATCAAACTGCTTTAAGCCATCTTGCCCTAGAGTGGGAACATTAGGCATTAAAGGGGAGCGTTCTGCTGCGGCGATAGCAATAGGACGTAGCTTGTCACTCTGAATATGCGGCAATGAAGCAGTTACGCTGTCAAACATCATGAGTGTGTTACCTGCGATCAGATCAGGCAAAGCAAAGCTACTGCCTTTGTAGGGGATATGAGTTCCCGTTGCCCCAATACGTTGCATAAATAAAGTGGACTCTAGGTGTGAGAGGCTGCCATTACCCTGGGATGCGTAATTAAAGTCACCCTTTTTGGATTTAATAAAGGCAATGAGTTCCGGAAGATTTTTGGCTGGCACGCTTGGGTTCACCACGATGAGGTGGGGGATAGTGCCGATTAATGCTACTGGAACAAAATCTTTCTGCAAGTCAGCCGGAGGATTTTTAAATAAGGCTGAAGAAATGGATTGATTTGTTAGGGCGCTAATATTAATCGTGTAGCCGTCAGGAGCGGCTTTAGCGGCAGCTTGTAAACCAATCATGCCACCAGCACCCGGTTTATTCTCCACAACGATAGATTGGCCCAATGCCTCTGCCAAGGGGGCTGTCACACTGCGCGCAAAGATATCAGTTGATCCGCCTGCAGGAAACGACACAATCGCAACAATCGGTTTTTTAGGCCAGTCTGCATCAGGGGCAGAAAGAGCTAAGTTACTTAAGGTCAACAGTCCTAAAGAGCTAAGGATGAAGGATTTGAAATAGTGCATTGAATGATCCGATAGTGAGATGGGTAATATAGTATTGGAAATTCAGAATCTAGTTTTAAAAAGTTCTAATAGAGAGACGCATGACAACATTGAACAAAACAACCAGCGGGATTGATATGTCAGCTTATTGGCTGCCATTCACGCCGAACCGCTACTTCCAGCATCATCCCAAGATCATGCAATCCGCTAAGGGAGCTTACTACTATGATGATCAGGGCCGTAAGCTGTTTGACGGTTTATCTGGGCTGTGGTGCTCCCCATTGGGGCATGCTGATCCACGTATTGGTGCAGCCATTCAAAAACAGTTTGAAACCATGGATTATTGCCCTGCATTTCAGATGGCCAGCGAAATCACCTTTAGCTTGGCTAGCCGAATTGCGAAGATGGCACCAGAGGGATTGGATAAAGTATTTTTCACTAACTCCGGTTCTGAGGCGGTTGATACCGCATTAAAAATTGCGATTGGTTATCACCGGGTGATGGGCAATGCATCCCGCACTCGATTGATTGGACGAGATCGTGCTTATCACGGTGTTGGTATCGCCGGTATATCAGTGGGTGGCATGGTAGCCAATCGCAAAATGTTTGCCAGCATGATGATGCCCGGTGTAGATCATCTCCCGCATACACTCAATCTCTCACAGATGGCTTTCTCAAGAGGGCAGCCAAAGTGGGGCGCTCATTTGGCGGAAGAGTTAGACAAGATTGTTGCTCTTCACGATGCCAATACGATTGCCGCCGTCATTATGGAACCAGTGCAGGGCTCCACCGGTGTGATCGTACCGCCAGATGGTTATTTACAAAAGATTCGTGAGATCTGTACCAAGCACGGTATTTTATTGATCTTTGATGAGGTAATCACAGGCTTTGGTCGCTTAGGTGCTAACTTTGGTGCGGATCGATTTGGCGTGACACCCGACATGATTACCTTTGCCAAAGGTATTACCAACGGCGTGATTCCAATGGGTGGTGTGATTGTGCGTGGCGATATCTACGACAACATTATTTCGAATGGCGGTCAAGAGCAGGCAATTGAATTCTTCCACGGCTATACCTACTCAGGTCATCCGATACCGGCAGCCGCAGGACATGCAGTGCTGGATATCTTTGAGTCTGATGATTTGGTTAATCAGGCTCGGGCCCTCGAACCCGTTCTTGAAGATGGTCTGCACGCCTTAAAAGGTAAGTCAGGTATTTTGGATATCCGCAACTTTGGCCTATCAGGCGCTGTTGAGCTTGACCCTGTTCCCGGAAAGCCCGGCCTTCGCTCCATGAAGGTGCTTGAGGCTTGTATCGAAAGAGGTACTTTGGTCAGGGTGGCGGGTGACGCTATTGCCGTAGGGCCGCCATTTATCTCCAAGCCTGAAGAGCTGGAGTTTATGTGTGGCGTATTAGGTGAAGCTATTGATGAAGCGATGAAGGTTAATTAACCGCGTAATTATTAGGTTTTTAGTTGGCTTAAATTATTGTATAGCATAGCTATACAATATGGTATGATTAAATCGTTTAGGCATAAAGGATTGCAGCTATTTTTTGAAACGGGAAGCCGTGCAGGCATTCAAGTTCTCATGCTCCTCGTCTTTCACGACAATTATTCAGATTGGATGAGGCTCGCAATTGGGGGGATATGAATATTCCCGGCTGGCGATTACATTCCTTAGGTGGAAAACTCCTTGGCCACTTTTCAATTTCTGTTAGTGGAAACTGGAGAATTACTTTTAGGTTTGAAGGTGAAAACGTAGTATTGGTAAATTATCAGGACTACCATTGATGATTAAAATGAGAAACATGCACAACCCCCCGCATCCAGGGCTCACCTTACGTGATGATATTCTCCCTGCCTTAGGGATTACTGTTACTGCCGCAGCTGATCAGCTTGGTGTTACTAGAGCCGCTTTATCTCGAGTATTAAATGCTAAAGCCGCAATTTCGCCTGAGATGGCATTGAGAATTGAGGCGTGGTTAGGCGTTGAAAATGGCGGCAGTGCAAGTGTTTGGTTGGCCGAACAGTCTGCTTACGATTTGTGGAAAGCGAGAAAGACTATTAAGCCTAAAGTAAAGCACATACAAATACCGGATTTACTGGCCGCCTAAATATTGGCGACTCAATTAGCGATTAAATAAGTGGTAAATCACGGGTATTGCTATGGCACTCACCACGCCGTTCATTCCCATCGCTAGGCTGGCGTAGGTTCCTGCTTCAGGATGAATGCTAAACGCACGGGATGTGCCGATGCCATGAGCACCAATACCAATGGCAAAACCTCTTTGCCACCAAGCTTTCATACCCAATGCATTCAAAACAAATGGCGCCAAAATAGCTCCGAGTATTCCGGTACTCACTGCAAAGATGGCTGTTAGGGTAGGCGAGACACCAATCCGTTCGGCAATACCCATAGCGATTGGAGCGGTGACTGATTTGGGGTACATGGCCCCAGTGATACTCACATCAGCTCCAAGCATAGTAGCAATACCTACGGCGCTAATAATCGATACTAATCCGCCTGTGCATAGCGAAGCTATCAGAGGGAGCGATCTGCCTTTAAGGCTGCTCAAGCCTCTGTAGATGGGGATAGCCAAAGATACTGTCGCAGAGCCTAATAGGAAGTGAATGAACTGCGCCCCTTCAAAATAAGTGGAGTAGGGCATTTCAATAAATTGGATCGTACTTGCCACAATCAGAATGGCAATTGCTACGGGATTGGCCAATGGATTTTGATGGCTAGCCTTATAAATGCTTAACCCAATTTGATAAGCCGCCAGCGTAATGAACAAGGCAAAAAGCGGGCTGCCCGATAAGTAAACCCAAATCTCGACGATGGAGTGTTTTTCACTCATGAGATTCTTTCTTGCTTAATAAACGAGCGACTAAGGCGCTAGAGCCAATGGTGAGGATCACGCTACCAATCAGGGCGCTAATAATAGCCAAAGCATTGGCCTTGAGTTGGGGCAAGAAAAGTACCACACCAACCGCTGCGGGAACAAATAGCAAACCAAGGTACTGACTAAAACCATCGCCCACCATAGCCAGATCAGAATTAATTCCTTTGCGTAAAACAAGCCAGAGCACCAAGAGGACTAATCCAATGACGGGGCCTGGTAGTGTCGGTAACAAGAACTTAGAAACCAGTTCGCCAAGACTTTGAAAGAGAAGGATTTGTACGAGGCCAAAAATCATGTGTCTATCTTACCGCCTGGGTGAATAGAGTGCCCACCTAACCATCTGAGTGCCTAAGGCACCAAAGAAGGGGTTTTTCTCTGGCGGCACTATGGATCCCTGGGTTAAATTAGCGCTTTGCAAGGGCGCTAGGATGTTCCTGGTCAATATCTTGTCTAGAAAACCTTGCTACACTGGTTTGAAAATAGTAGCTCATATTAATCAACAGGAGATTCAACATGAAGTCACTCGTATCTGGCTTGCTTCTTGCTTTGTGTTCCAGCCTTTCTTTTTCTGTATCGGCTAAAGATACTGTTAAGATTGCCTACATCGGGCCTTTGACCGGAGGTGTTTCCGCAAATGGTATTGGTGGTCGTAACTCTGCTGATCTAGCAGTTCGTCTGAAAAACCAAGACCCCAATGCTAAATATAAGTATGAATTGGTTACTGCGGATGACGAGTGCAAGCCTAACGTAGGTGTACAAGTCGCTACCAAAATTGCATCAGATAGCTCCATCATTGCCGGCGTAACCCATTACTGCTCAGCAGTCGCAATGAGTACTGTGGATGTTTATCACAAGTTTGGTCTACCAGTCATGGTGTGGGGCGCTGTTCTTCCCGAAATTACTTATGGCAATGACTACAAAGAAATTCATCGTGTTAACGGCACGATGATCAATCAAAATGAAGTGGCCGCTAAATTCTTAACCGGTTTAGGCTACAAGAAGTGGGTCATCATTCATGACACTACCGATTACGGTAAAGGTCACAACAAGTATTTCAGCCAGTTCCTCACTAAAAATGGCGGCCAGATCTTAGGTACTTTTGGCGTAACCGCTGACCAGCAAGACTTCACTGCTGAATTAACCAAAATTAAGCAATTGAATCCTGAAGTGGTTTACTTTGGCGGTCTCACACCCATTGGTATACGTATTCGTACGCAAATGGATCGCTTAGGTATTAAGGCGGTATTTGAAGGAACCTCTGGAATTAAGTCTGATGCTTACATCGAGGGCCTGGGCAAATTATCGGAAGGTTCTTTATCCTTCATTGAAGGTGCTCCATGGGAAAAGCTCCCTGGCGGTCTTGAGTTTATTGCCAAGTATTCACAGCAGAAGTATCCAGATGCACCTGAAGCCTACGGTCCTTTTGCTTACACCGCGACTAACTTAATCATGGCTGCAATTGAAAAAGCGGGCCCTAATCGTAAGAAAGTAATGGAAGTCTTAAACAACACCCAAAACGTAGAAACAATTATTGGCAAAGTCAGCTTTGATGACCATCGCCAAAACATTGTTCCTTTGATCTCGAAGTATGTTGCACAAGATGGCAAATGGGTTCTCTGGGAAGATAGTCTCTATGCTAAAAAGCAGCGTAAGTTAGGGCAGTAATTGAAATCGTAGTAGAAGAGGGTAATTTTGCATGTCATTTGATATTTTTTTGCAGTACCTGCTCAATGGTTTGATGTTGGGTGTAATTTATGCAATCGTGGCAGTTGGATTTACCCT
>CAITHY010000127.1 GCA_903892315.1 uncultured beta proteobacterium
CGCTACTACCGGTTGTTGTAAGCGTCGTATCAGCACCCAATGTCACAGCACCACTATACGTTTGACTACCAGAGGTGGTAATGGAGCCACCATTGATGGTGGTTGTACCGCCTGTATTGGTGGTAATGCTGGCGGCATAAACAGCGGCACTAAAGGTATTGATACCAGTAGTATTAAGAATTAGCGGACCTAAGCTAGTCACCCCACCAACCACACCAGTAAAAGTGATATTAGCTGAACCAGCAGAAACGGTTAGCGCATTTGCGCCATTGCTAGCGCCATCCACTGTGGAGGAGAACGAGACTGCACCATTAGTATTGCCCGTAGTGATGATGCTAGCATTACCACTTAATACTAAAGGCGCATTAATCGCTACTGATTTACCAGCGCCTGCATTACCAGTATTGCTGGCCCCGCCAACTGCGCTAATGTTGCCGCTAAGATTAACTGATGTTGCAGTTAAAGAGATACTGCCAGCATCGCCCCCCGTATAACTGTTGTTGTAGTTAAACCAATTATGGTAGTAATTATCATAATATCTTCCAGAATTTACATAGGTAGAATCACCGCCGTCAGTAACGATACCGCCCAAAGACACTGCTCCTGCAACAATAGTGACCGCCCCGCCATCCGCGCCATTACCAGAGCTATTTGAGGCAGCACTCGTATCAATTGACCCTGTAATAGTGACCGCACTAGAGCCAGCTTGAATCACAATAGCGTTACCACTACCGATAATCGAGGCTATAGTAAAACCAGAGCCAGTAAGCGTCGTATCAGCACCCAATGTCACAGCACCACTATACGTTTGACTACCAGAGGTGGTAATGGAGCCACCATTGATGGTGGTTGTACCAGAGACTGATAAAGCACTTAGGCCCGTTAAGGTATCGCCGATGCCATTACCTAATACTGCATTACCAGATATTGTGAGTTGATGGCTATTACCAACTACTGTTGCATTGGTTGTAATAGTGCTGCCAGTAAGCGTAATATTCGCCCCTAAATTAATTGTGCCATTGTAAGTTTGACTACCTGCAGTTGTGATGCTGGCATTAAGAATAATGCTTGATCCCGTAAATGTTAAGTTACCCGATCCACTTGAGGATATAGTGTTAGAGATTGTTATGGAGTCATATCCTGACGATGCATAGCCACTATTTGTAATAGTATTTGCGCCCGAAAGAGCAGATGATGATGAAGTTTTTATTTCAACACTCTGAGTCTTTAATGCATTCACAATCTTATTAGCCTGATCACTATTAATTACGTAGTTATAAGGATCCAACAACCACATCCCTCCTCTACCTGCATTGATGGAGGCGAGCATATTCAGAGTCTGACCTGAGGTTTCTACATAGCCACCGTTGGTGGTGTTGGTCGGATCAGTTTGGGAGGCATTGATCACTGAGGCGGCATCAATGCTAGTGAGGATGGAGAACGGGATGGCGTTGGGGGTATTGATATTGGTGGCATCGTTACCGATTTTGATCGTGCCACCCTGGGTATAACCCGTTGCTTCTACGGTGGTTGCAATCAGGTTGGTAGTGTTGGTTGCAGCAATGCTGATTTGTCCACCACGGCCGTTAGCGCCATTGGTTTGGATCAGAGCACTTTGTAAATTGATGTCACCAGTAGTGGTGGTGAGCTTGATGTTGCCGCCGTGGCTAGTGCCGTTGGCTTGGAGCGTGGCGTTATTGATTACTTGATCGTTAACGGTTTGGAAGGTAATGGCGCCACCGGGGCCGTTATTACCATTGGCTTGGATCAAAGATCCAGATTGAAGATTGCTAGATGTTGCTACTGCGGTGATGACACCACCAGTATTACCATTGGCTTGTACTTGCCCTGCTATGGAGAGCTGAGTCGCTTGGAGGTTGAAGTTACCACCAGGGCCGTTATTGCCGTTTGCCTGCAATACGGAGTTTGTTTGGGTGATCACTTGCGGGGCGGTGATATTGATATTGCCCCCTACTCCACTGATCTGGGCATTGTCTACTGGGTTAGGCAGCGTAGTGGCATTAGCGGTAATGGTAGCAGCGCTTTGTGCAGTGACGCTGTTACTTGCAGTAAGCGTAATAGATCCACCAGCGGTATTGGGGGTTGCTGAGCTAGCGCTGGCCTGGGCTGCGATTTGGCTTGGGGTCTGCGCAGTAAAAGTCAGGCTTGCCATGGGTGCGCTTGGTGTTGATGGCGTGCTACTGCTCGCGACATTAATGATGGTGGTTGTCCCACTATTAGATGCTTGGGCTGCATTGGCAATATTCGCATTGAGCACTGCGGCGCTTGGTGCAATTAGATTAATGACGTTCACCGCAGGTGACATTGCGTTACTCAACGCAGATACCTTTACTGCATTGGCCGCAACGTTATTGCTCGCCACTGTCGCTGCTACTGCAGTAGCTGCTTGCGCTGCTTGGGCTTTAGCGGTGGTTTGGGCATTGGTGGTATTTACGTTAGTTGTTGGGGCACTTGGCACTTGGGCAGCGAGTTCTTGTTCTTTAGTACGTACCGCGGTGGTGTTGGTATTTGTGGTGTTGGTGGTATTGCCACTGTTAGAAGAACCATTGGCACTGACAGTGCCTGAGATGATGATGGCACCGCCCGTGACATTAATGGAGCCGCTTTGACCACCGGTAGTCGTCATTGCCCCATTGACAGTGACCGCTTGGGCAGTAGCGGTGATCTGATTAGCGCTGGTAGTACTACCGCTGGCTAAAGAGAGCTCAGCGGAGTTGAGGATCAAATTGCTCGTAGCGCCGGTGCTAATAGCGCCATTATTGGTAATGGTACCGGTGGCATTTAAGGTAAGGTTGCCAGAACCAGAGATGGTGGCATTCGCTGCCACGGTCAGGTTACCGGCCACATCCACAGTGACGTTCGAGGTGGCTAGGGCCGCGGATAAAGCGGTGGCAGTCGAGGCATCAATCGTTAAATCGGTTGGGTCGAGTAACCACATCCCGGCTTTGCCTTTAGGGGCAGAGATGTTTACTTGGGCCGTTTGGGCAATGACGAGCGTGCCAGTAGACGAGGTTTCAACATAACCCCCGTTACCACCCAATAGACCGCCCATGGCTTTGAGGGTGCCGGCAATGGTCGTTTTAATACTGGACCAAACGTTAATTTGTCCACCATCACCTTGGGAAGTCGATGAGGCATCGATGGTAGCGCTCGTGGCTACGGCAACAGTCTTAGCCAGGTTCTCGGCTTTGACACCCGTTCGGGTGCCATCGGCATTTTGGGTATAGGTTACGTTTGTGGTGCCAACGTTAATGGTGCCACCATTGACCGACCCCTTGGCACTGGTTGAGGAGCCATCGGCTAGCGTAATGTCATCGCCTTGCAAGGTAATCTTGCCGCCATTGGCATTGGATCCTTTGCCATTGGCGCTGATCGTGCCGGACTGAGTGATATTGGACGCAACTAGCTCTATGATGCCCCCGTTATTGACCATGGAGGAGGCCGAGATACGGCCCGTGTTCCGAATGACCGAGCTCATCAGGTTATTGGCTGCGCCAGCGGCAAGGATGACCATGCCACCATCAACCTTAACTAGGCGCTTATTTTCGATCAGGGCATTGATTGCCGATTCATCTACCTTGACTGAGATCAGGCCATTGCCTTTGAAGTCTAGAGTGATTTGTTTGCCGGCAGCTAGTGCAACGGTGCCTGAGCCCATTTTGGCAACCAGGTAACCTTCGTTTCTGACTTCGGGAGCCAAGAGAGCAATGTAGCCATCCGCCGTATTAGTTCTGATCTTGCCTTGGTTGAGGATGGCGCCTGTGCCATCACCTTTGTAGGTAGCTTTGCCATCCATAAAATCTTTATCAGAGATGTTCATGGTGGTAGCGACAACACCGGCAGCATCGACTTGTGCGCCCTTACCAAAAGTAATGCCATTGGGGTTGACTAAAACTACTTGTCCATTAGCTTTAATTGCACCCTCAATGACAGATGGAGAAGAGCCTGTTACGCGGTTCAAAGTGACCGCTGAACTATTGGGCTGATTAAAGCTAACGGAGGCATCTTTTCCGACGTTAAAACTATCCCAATTGACGACTGCTCTTTGAGTACTTTGAGTGACGGTCGTTTGTAATCCTGATTGGGTGATGACGGCGGTGCCGGCGACGACTTTTCCGCCACCTGGATTCATGTTCACATTTACGGTTTGCGCATGTGAAAAATTGGCATGCAATAAGCCCATCAACACGAGCAATAAAAAAATTGCTATGCGTTTAGCGGATTGATTCTGCAAAAGCGAATCTTGGAGAGAATTTTTTACAGGGAGCGACCCTGTAAGCAAATCAAGGTACAAATCAACATTCTTTACATGTAAAACGACAGGTGAAATTTTCGCTTTTTAAGGGGGTTTTCTGTATTCACCCTAGGGGTAATAAAAGGGTCAAAAAAACCAATAATTTGGATGATTTTTTCCGTATTAAGAAATTTTTTACTCAAAAAAGAAATAGAAGGTTGGAACTCTTAATGCTCAGTAAATTAAAGGAGAGAGAAAATTTCCTGGCTTTGGAGCTAATTTTGGATGCAGATGACATCGATTTGATGTGATAAATTAGGCACTTAGGAAGACCGTATAAAAGAATATTTTGTCATCTGTAGTTGTATTAGTAGCTGCATTAGTAGCTGCATTATCTAGTGCGAAAAAATATATTTTTGGGGCTAACGTAGCCATACTTTCTACATCTTTTTTTGAAGCAATTAGATGGTTTTATTTTGCTTAAATAGCATTCATTTTTTTCTATATTTTTTATCATTTATCAGTTAAATATTTCACCTGATTTTAGACGTCAATTTGTCTAAAAAACTTCCACAAGTTAGACCTTCATTCTGAGGAATATTTTGTAAATTTTTGGCGGAATGAATCGCAAATTTAATGACTCTTTTTTGGGTAAAAATTTAATCTATTTTGTTGCTTGTTTTGACTATGAAATGAGGGGTTAATTTTGATCTATTTTTACCTTCATCAATTGAAAATTTTTTGTTTTTTCATCCTAAATTCTTTTTAACAAGTTGATAAAAATGCTTCACTATTTTTGTAATTTTTAGGCTTTATTTGCAGCAAATTTCTGGGGCATTGTGACCCTAATATTGAGTTAATTTGGGCAGTCATTTTTAGCCAATCACTCGCTAAATTTCTCGCTACTTTGTCAGACCATTTGCAAGCATTTGGACCTATTGTTCATAGTCAGTTTTGGCATTTATCAAACTTCTGATAAAACCTTGGAGACAGGTTAAGATTTCGTATGAATTCAACTGTCAGCACCCCCATTTCCTTTGATTACCCCCAGCAAGACTCTGCTGGAGTTACTTGCACCGCCCAAGCTTGGGCAAAAACCCCTCCCCAACTGCATGGCACTGAGAAGGCTGCCGTTATTGCACGCATTAAGCAATTATTAGTAGAGAAAGATGCTGCTTTAGTAGCCCACTACTATGTCGATGGGGATATTCAAGATCTTGCTCTGGAGACAGGCGGTTTTGTAGCTGACTCCTTGGAAATGGCCCGTTTTGGCAAAAATCACCCCGCCAAGAACCTCATTGTTGCTGGCGTGCGTTTCATGGGTGAATCTGCCAAGATACTGAGCCCTGAAAAGCGCATCTTTATGCCAGATTTAGAGGCTACCTGTTCTCTGGATCTCGGGTGTGACGCTGCTGAGTTTGCCGCTTTTCGCTCTGCTCACCCCGATCGTGAAGCAGTGGTGTATGCCAATACCAGTGCGGCAGTGAAGGCGCAGGCCGATTGGATGGTGACGAGCTCCTGCGCTTTGGCCATCGTTCACCAGCTAAAAGTAGAGGGTCAAAAGATTCTCTGGGCACCCGATCGGCATTTAGGTCGTTACATTCAAGAGCAAACTGGTGCCGATATGCTCCTTTGGAATGGTGCTTGTATTGTTCATGATGAATTCAAGGCTGTTGAACTGGAGATGCTCAAAGCAGCCCACCCAAATGCCATGATTTTGGTTCACCCTGAATCTCCGCAAGCAGTCGTTGACCTTGCGGATGTCGTAGGCTCGACCTCCGCCATGATTAAGGCGGTAGTGGAAGGTACAGCTACTGAATATATTGTGGCAACCGATAACGGTATCTTGCATCGTATGCGCCAGCTATCCCCTGGCAAGAAACTCATTGAAGCCCCTACTGCTGGCAATAGCGCCACTTGTAAGAGCTGTGCGCACTGCCCTTGGATGGCCATGAATGGCTTGCAAGGTATTTTGGATTGCCTAGAAAAGGCCTCTGGCGAGATCTTCATCGAAGAACCTATCCGAGTTAAGGCTTTAGGTTGCATTGAGCGCATGCTCGACTTCACCAAGAATCATCCCGACCTGTTGGCTAAAGCCCAACATGGCTTTGTTAAAAATATTGGCGCCGCGTAATCATGTTTGAATATAACGAAACCTTAGAGCAAGCTCGTCAACGCAATATTCATGATGCATTGATGGAGGATATTGGTACAGGCGATTGGACAGCAAAGCTCGTTCCAAGTAAGCCTGTGCATGCGCAGCTGATCGTGCGTCAAACAGCTGTTCTTTGTGGGGTGGATTGGTTTGAAGGAACATTGAAGAAGCTCGATGCCAATGCAAAGGTCACTTGGCATTACATGGAGGGTGACCTTATGAAACCCGATACCAAGGTTTGCGATATTGAGGCTGACTCACAAGCCCTGCTCTCTGCTGAGCGCACCTGTATTAATTTTTTACAAACACTTTCTTGGACAGCCAGCATTACACATCAGCACGTGGATGCGATTGCCGGTGCTAGCCCCAACCCCAAAGGCTGCGCGGTCTTAGATACACGCAAGACCATTCCAGGTTTACGTCAGGCTCAGAAGTATGCAGTGCTAGTAGGTGGCGGGAAGAATCAACGCCTAGCCCTCTGGCACGGCATCCTGATTAAAGAGAACCATATTGCTGCGGCTGGTAGCGTTACTGCCGCATTAAAAAATGCACAAGCTCTTAATGCAGGTGTTGATATTCAGATTGAAGTAGAAAACTTTGCTGAACTTGAAGAGGCGTTAGCTGCAGGCGCTAAGAGCATTTTGATCGATAACTTCAATACCGACCAAATGAAACAAGCTGTTGCTATCACTGCTGGTCGAGCATTGCTCGAAGCCTCTGGCGGTATCAACTTAGATCAAATGCGTGCTATTGCAGCTACTGGCGTTGATCGCATTTCTCTTGGTAAATTAACCAAGGATGTGAACGCAGTTGATTTTTCGATGAGAATTTTATAAAAACAGTCTCAATTAGCCTAGATAGATAGCCTCTTTATCAATAGACTCGCGTATATATTGAATATTGTTTCTAAGGGTGTAACAGTCTGCAGTAGCAATCTTTGCTGCGCTGGAGTTTAGGACCTTTTTCTCAATGGCATTTAGAGTATTTAGGTACTCGATTCGTTTGTTGGCATCATATAAGCCCAAAGTCTCATGCTCAAAACGATTCAACTCCTTGTAAACTTCATTAATTTGTTTGCGGGCCAAATTGAGGCGGTAGTTAGGTATCGCCTTGAGGATGGGATAAGCGAAAGCAACAAAGGGGACCAAGAGCAAGAACATGCGCTCCAGGAATTCCGCCAGCCAAAATGGCAAATAACGGTTTAGCGAGGGTGGACCGTTTTCATAAAAAAATCGGGCATCCTTACTCAAAGGTACATCGCTATCAATATATTTGGGGAAAGTACCTGCCTTAGCAAAATAACTGCGGCCGCCATTGATTTCTCGAGCAGCCTCCAACAATAAAAGCTGAATGGCTGGATGAAGCCGATCGTCAATGAGTAAATTGGTCGTAGTTGAGACCAGATCAATTGGATGGTTTGGATTATTCACGGCCAGATCAAATCCACCCGTTGGAATAGATAGCTTTTCCAAAAATGGCAACAGGCGCGTATACGCATCCGCTCTGGTGAATGAGGCCAAATGAATATCAGGACGATGAATTAAACGCTGCACGATTGGCGAATCAAAGCCATCAACCACAACTAAAGCATCAACCTCGCCCTTATATAACTGCTGCTCACCCTCCAAATTGCTGCTCACTACAATGTGTGGATCAAATGATGGCAAGCCTTTTAAAGCCATTATCTGAAAACCCTCAGAATCTTTTTCGATACTAAGCTTGAGGTCGTTGCGTAGTTTCTTTTTTTCGGTTGTTGGGGTGGCCTCGAAAGCCTCAGGACGGTAAAAGACCCAAACTGGCTCGTAATCTACGCTACCCAATGAGAGCAGACCCTTAGTCTGCTTTGGATCAATCATGCCACCCTGGACAAAAGCTGCCTGAATAGGATCATTACGATCTAAGAGGTGCCTGAGATTGTCTTTAGAGTTTTTTGTAGGCACCAGCTCTAGATGAATACCCCTTTCCTTGAAATACTCTCGATACTTCTCTCCAAGTACACGATATGAGCCTTCGCCTGTAGCCATATAAACGGTATGAGGTGGGGCTGGCCTAGCAAACCAAATCAATCCAATCAGCAGAAGCAACAGGAGGGACAATAAAACCCAAATTTCTTTGGCATGTTGATACCAAATATGAATTTCGTCTTTGGCGGTTATATAGATCGCAGATAGATGCTCGACAACTTCTTCATATATGGTAGACATGGATTTCTCCGCTGTAATGGTTAAAGCTTAACACCAGGCATCCAGATTGAGAATTAAGTCTCAGCACTTTCGAGATTACCCTCTGCTTGCGGGGTCAGAATAGTTGGGTAAGACACAGCCCAAGTACCAGGGTAGTCACGACTGTAATGCAGTCCACGGCTCTCTCTGCGCATTAAGGCTGAACGCACAATCAGCTCAGCGCACTCCAATAGGTTTCTAAGCTCAATGAGGTCACGTGTAACCTTAAAGTTAGCGTAATACTCTTGCACCTCGTAACGCAGGAGCTTAATGCGATGTAGGGCCCGCTCAAGACGACGATTGGTTCTCACAATGCCTACATAATTCCACATGAGTGAGCGTAGCTCATCCCAGTTATGAGCAATAACCACCTGCTCATCTGCATCTTCTACCTGACTCTCATCCCATAATGGAAGAGCAGGCATCACTGGTGTTTTAAGACTAGAGATATCTTCTGCAGCCGCTTTACCAATGACGACGCACTCCAATAAGGAGTTACTTGCAAGACGATTAGCGCCATGAAGGCCTGTGTAGGTTGCTTCTCCTACTGCATAGAGTCCCGGTAAGTCTGTGCGGCCCTTAAGGTCAGTCACCACACCACCACAGGTGTAATGAGCAGCAGGAACTACTGGAATAGGCTCTTTAGTGATATCCAAACCAAGACTCATGCAGCGTGCATAAATCATTGGGAAATGCTCTTTAATAAATGCTTCGCCTAAATGCGTCGCATCTAGATGCACATAGTCCAAGCCATGCTTTTTCATCTCAAAGTCAATTGCACGGGCGACGATATCGCGTGGCGCCAATTCATGACGATCATCGTGCTCAGGCATGAAGCGTGTGCCATCAGGCAACTTTAACAAACCACCCTCACCTCGCATGGCCTCAGTAATGAGGAAGGTGCGATCACTAGGGTGATACAAGCACGTCGGATGAAATTGAATAAATTCCATATTGCCAACCCGGCAACCTGCGCGCCAGGCCATAGCAATGCCATCGCCTGTAGCAGTGTCAGGATTGCTGGTGTATCGATATACCTTACCAACACCACCAGTCGCTAGAACAACTGACTTAGCTTCGATGGTTTCTACACGATTATTTTTAATGTCGAGGGCATAAACGCCGTAACAACGATTGGGCTTGGTGCGCTGTGTCTTGGCATCAAGTTGACGATTGGTGATGAGATCCAGAGCAATCCAATGCTCCAGAATCTGAATATTTTTATGAGCCTTTGCTTTATCAAGCAGCACCTCATGAATAGCTTTGCCAGTTGCATCAGCGGCATGCGCAATACGGCGATGACTATGACCGCCTTCACGAGTTAAATGCAAACCCATTGGTCCAGTTTCATCAGCGGTAAATGGAACGCCCTGCTCTACTAACCAACGAATCGCTTCAGCACTCTCCTCCGCGATATAGCGGGCAGTAGATTCAACCACTAAACCTGCGCCCGCATCTAAGGTATCGGCCACATGAGAATCAATGCTGTCATGCTCTTTGTCGACAACACCAACAATGCCACCTTGTGCCCAAGCAGTAGCAGCCTCACCTAAACCGCGTTTAGCCATCAAAATCACTGGCTGAGATTCAGCCATGTGCAGGGCGACAGTTAGCCCAGCTAATCCAGCCCCAATAATGAGGACGGGAAGCTCGGCTTTAGGATTGGTATTTGAGGAGGGTTTAGAACTTGCCATAGAGGGTTCATTCTAAAGGTCGCCAGAGATATGTGCTGATTTATCTCTTAGCGTCTCTATAGAAGTTTTCATGCGAACCAATAGACTCCAAATAAATGAGTCTTAGCCCATCGTCTAATGAATACCCAAGCAAATAAAGCTGACCCGCGCTTCTGAACTTAAAAACCCATAATTGAGACAAATCACCCTTCTTTTTCTCACCAATTCTGGGTTTTTTAGCTACCTGGATTACAGCCTCATCGACATCCTTAGCAGTATTGTCATTTAGTTTTTTATATTGCCTTAGAAAGCGACGTGTTTGAGAAACGTCATACGCCATCAAAGCTTCCCAGAGCGAGAGATAAACGGAGTAGATTGCTCCCTGGGCTCAGCCAATGAAGCAAGCGATTCCATGATGAACGCGACCGGCAAGTCTGGGTTATCAATTGCCGCCCGCCCTACTTTTGCCCAAAACTCGATTTGGCCAGCAATAGTTCGATGCTCTACCTTTGCCTCTACCTTAGCCATCTCATAAAGATCGTCATCTATTCGCACTGGCATACCCATTGCAGCCCCCTTTTTTACTTATTCCTTAATTTTACTACAAAAGTAGTAAGGATAAAAGTGAGGTCAAAACAAAAAAGGCCCCATTGAAGGAGCCTTTTTGTAGATTAGACAGCTCAATTACCGAAGTATGGCCGCCTTATTAATCGCTGGATCATTAGCGCCATAACCCATAAACTTCGACGCTTGACCGCCCTTGGCGAGCTTCACAGCGCAATACTTAAACTCCGGAATCTTGCCAAATGGATCTAGTGCTGAATTGGTAATCAAGTTCGCAGCAGCCTCGTAATAGGCAAATGGAATAAAGATCACGCCCCTCGGTGTGCCGTCATCCCTTCTCACGTGGATACCTACTTCACCACGACGAGACTGAACGGTAATGACATCGCCCGCCGTAACGCCTAATTGGGTCATGTCCTCGCCATGCATAGAAACGGTTGCCATTGGCTCAATCGCATCAAGAACAGTTGCACGACGCGTCATACTGCCGGTATGCCAATGCTCTAACTGACGACCAGTAATCAATACAAATGGGTATTCAGAATCAGGGCGCTCATTCGCAGGAATAATGTCAGCAGGAACCAGTTTTACCTTGCCATCTTTGGTATCAAACTTGTCATCAAACACGATCGGACGACCTGGATCTTCGGCAGATAAGCATGGATAAGTCACGCTAGATTCTTTTTCCAAACGCTCCCAGGTAATGCCATTGATCGCACCATGCATCGCTTGACGCATCTCGTCATAAACCTCAGCAACGCCAGCATCAGGACCTTGGTAATTCCAGGTCAAGCCCATACCTCTAGCGATTTGCTGAATAATCCATAAGTCAGGCTTGGCATCACCAGGAGGATTGATTGCTTTCTTGCCCATTTGGACCATACGGTCAGTATTACTAGCGGTACCAACCTTTTCAGGCCATGCACTTGCAGGCAAGACTACGTCAGCCAAGAGCGCAGTCTCAGTCATGAAGATGTCTTGCACAACTAAGTGTTCCAAAGCTGCCAAAGCATGACGCGCATGATTCAAATCGGGATCACTCATCGCCGGGTTTTCACCTTCGACAAACATGCCACGAATTTTGTCTGGATCGGAGTCAGGAGCAGTGATCTTATGCATGATCTCTACAACGGTATAGCCAGGCTTTTTATCCAATGGAGTACCCCAGAACTTCTCAAACCAAGCATGTGCTTCTGGATTATCAACACGCTGATAGTTCGGGAACATCATCGGAATCAAACCAGCATCACTAGCGCCCTGTACGTTGTTCTGACCACGCAATGGATGCAATCCGGAGCCAGGCTTACCAATTTGGCCAGTGATACTTACCAAGGCAATTAAGCAGCGCGCGTTATCGGTGCCGTGAACGTGTTGACTAACGCCCATGCCCCACAAAATCATTGCAGACTTGGTGGTAGCAAACTCTCTAGCCACTTCACGCAAGGTTTCTGCAGAAATACCGCAGATAGGAGCCATTGCTTCAGGGCTATAGCCCTTGATATTTTCTTTTAAGGCTTCAAAATTGTTGGAGCGATTTTGAATGAAGTCTTTATCAACCAAGCCCTCTTCAATAATCGTGTAGATCATGGCATTGAGCATCGCCACATCAGTATCTGGCTTAAATTGCATCGTGCGCCAGGCATGCTTACTGATTTCAGTTGCGCGTGGGTCGCACAAAACAATCTTGGCGCCACGCTTTGCGGCATTCTTGAACCAGGTAGCGGCAACAGGATGATTTGCGGTTGGATTGGAGCCAATCAAGAAAATCAAACTGGAGTGCTCAACATCATTCACTTGGTTACTTACTGCGCCAGAACCCACGCCTTCTAAAAGCGCAGCAACGGACGATGCATGACAAAGGCGAGTGCAATGGTCTACGTTATTACTACCAAACCCAGTACGAACCAGCTTTTGGAATAAATAAGCTTCCTCATTGCTACCTTTAGCAGAACCAAAGCCTGCCAACACTTTTAAGCCGTGTTGATCTTTCAACTTTTTGAGTCCACCTGCGGCTACTTCAAGCGCTTCCTCCCAGGTGGCTTCACGGAAAATATTCGACCAATCTTGATTGCCCTCAAGCAAAGCTTCATCTTTAGCAACGCCTGCTTTACGAATTAATGGCTTAGTGAGACGTTGTGGATTATGGATATAGTCCATACCAAAACGGCCTTTAACGCACAAGCGATTGTGGTTAGCTGGGCCATCACGACCCTCAACACTGACGATCTTTTCGTCTTTAACGTTATAAGTAATTTGACAGCCGACGCCACAGAATGGACAAACTGAATCGACTTTGCGATCCACTGTTTGCGAACCAATCAATCCCTTAGGCATCAATGCACCCGTTGGACAAGCCTGCACACACTCACCACAGGCAACGCAAGTACTGTCGCCCATCGGATCATTTAAGTCAAATACGATTTCACTATGACCGCCACGCATAGCGTAACCAATCACATCGTTGACCTGCTCTTCACGGCAAGCACGTACACAACGGTTGCATTGAATACAGGCATCTAAGTTCACAGCCATTGCTGGATGTGAAATATCGCTACTGACCTTCTCACGCCGCAATGCTTTGAGCTCTGGTCGAACCGTGACATCCATCCGCACAGCCCAAGTGCTGAGTTCGCCATGTTGATTTTTTTGCTCTTCTTCCTTGCTATCTCCAACCCACTTAAATCCTTCATCAGGCATATCGGAGAGCAACATCTCTAGAACCAACTTTTGACTCTTTACCGCACGCTCACTATTCGCCTTTACTTCCATGCCTGGTGTTGCACTTCGGCAGCAACTAGGAGCTAAAGTACGCTCGCCATTAATTTCCACTACGCATGCACGGCAGTTACCGTCAGGACGATAGCCATCTTTAAAGCACAGGTGCGGAATATCAATACCGTGTCGTTTGGCGGCCTTGAGAATTGTTTCGCCTTCGTATGAAACGATCGTCTTGCCATCGAGCTTGAACTCAACGGTTTGTAATTCGAGTTCTTTTGGATTTGTTGGTGCGTTCATGTTGGTCTCGTTTTTCCCTGATGATTTATTAAGCGACTTCTTCTGGGAAATATTTATGAATACAACGAATAGGATTTGGCGCTGCTTGACCAAGACCACAAATAGAAGCATCCACCATGACGGTTGCTAAGTCTTCTAAGGTTTCTTGATCCCATGATTTAGCTTGCATCAACTTGGCAGCCTTACCAGTGCCAACGCGGCAAGGCGTACATTGACCGCAACTCTCGTGCTCAAAGAAATGCATGACGTTCAAAGCCATGTCGCGGGCTTTATCTTTGTCACCGAACACCATGACAGCAGCAGAACCGATAAAGCAACCGTAAGGCTGCAACGTATCGAAGTCGAGTGGAATGTCATTCATGGTAGCCGGCAAAATACCGCCAGATGCGCCACCAGGCAAATAGCCATAGAACTTATGGCCGTCTTGCATGCCGCCACAGTACTCATCAATCAATTCTTGAATAGTAATTCCTGCTGGGGCTAACTTCACTCCTGGTTGATTAACGCGCCCACTAACGCTAAAGCTACGCAAACCTTTGCGATCATGACGACCGAAGGAACTAAACCACTCAGGTCCACGTTGCACAATATCGCGCACCCAGTACAGGGTCTCAAAGTTGTGCTCGAGTGTTGGTCTGCCAAACAAGCCTACTTGTGCAATGTACGGAGGACGCATGCGTGGCTCACCGCGCTTGCCTTCAATACTCTCGATCATGGCAGATTCTTCACCACAGATATAGGCACCAGCACCACGACGCAATTCAATATTCGGCAATGCGAATGGCGGGTTGGCTTTGAGTTTCGCCAATTCGGCTTCAAGTAACTCACGGCAGCCGTGGTACTCATCCCGCAAATAGATGTAGCAAGCATCAATACCAACGACACTTGCTGCAATGAGAAGACCCTCTAAGAAACGATGTGGATCGCGCTCTAAGTAAGTGCGATCCTTAAATGTTCCTGGCTCGCCTTCGTCGATATTCACAGCCATTAATTTAGGAGCAATCTGATCTTTCACAATGCGCCATTTGCGACCTGCTGGGAAGCCTGCGCCACCTAAGCCACGTAAGCCGGAGCTTTCCATTGCCTTGATGATGCTTTCGGCATCTTTCTGGCCTTCGAAAATCTCTTTAGCTAAAGCGTAACCACCTTGGGTACGATAAGACTCATAACCAACATAGTCAGGGGAAACGGCCTGCATCTCACCTTGTGGTGAAACGCCTTGCTCTGCTAGGGCGGCAGGATCAAAGACAGCATCGTCTTTGGCCATTGGCTGAGTAGTCAGATTATTTTTTACCGCTGCTGCTACTTTGTCCACAGTAGCAAACAAGACTGGGTACTGATGTACTACCGCTACAGGAGCTTGCTCGCAACGTCCTACGCACGGAGCTGCAGCGACTTTGATATTAGGATTACCAAGGATAGCCGGCAATTTAGCCAACAGATTTTGTGCTCCAGCTAACTCACAGGCAATACCATCGCAAACACGGATGAGGGTGTCTGCAACGGGGTCATTGCCACGCACTACTTCAAAGTGGTGGTAGAAAGTGGCTACTTCATACACCTCTGCCATTGGCAGATTCATTTCTTTTGCTAGAGCAACTAAATGACGATCATGCAAAGCACGGTATTCATCATTGAGCTTATGTAAATTTTCAATTAATAGATCGCGACGATGTGGGGCATTGCCGATGAGTTGACAAACTTCAGCAACTGATACGTCGTCTGCTTGACGTCCTTTTAACTTACTCTTACGGCGAATGGTTTCCCTCAAATCATCTGCGGTTGCAACAGCAACTGCTTTGACTTCTCCAGAAGGCTTTGGATGATTCATAGTTCGTAGTCTCTAATTTTTATATTTATTACTATTTATTGCTCAGCACCAATGCAGAGCGTTATTCCACTTTGCCCATCAAAAACCCTGCTGAGCCAAATACTTAGCCGGCAATCCATGCGCAAAATAACGCTTTATTTTGGGTTATTTAAGACCCTATGTCCTTGACGGCGCTCAAGGACTTTAACTAAGGGTTTACCCTATTACAGCAGGGATGGGGAAGGCTTGTCGCCAGGCGGGAGGGAGTAATCCAACTTGCGCTCATATAACCTAGTCTTATAGCAATCTTGGTAGCCCTTACTGCCGATTTGCCAGCCAATCGAAGTGCAGTCATCTTGGGCAGCTGATTCAATAGAGCCACAGCCCGCAAGGCCAATAACAGCCAACACCGTGGCAATAGGAAGAATGCGCAATTTTGTTGAATTCATGGCCTCAAGTCTACTTGATTCTGATCTCAACATCGAGAGGAATACCCCCTACTCCCGCCTCTGCAGCCTTCACATCAAATGGCTGAAGATGGTCCTTAGGGCTGGGTTGGTCTTAACTACCAGTAAAAGACTGTTTTTGCCCTATTTTCTTTTCAATACTTTGAGCTTAGCTAGTGCCCCGTATTTTGAATGAGGCCCTACAGGGAAAGCATCTACTTGTCTTTATGGGTCAACATCAGTAACAATCAAATGCACACAAGCTAATAAATATAACCACGCGGAGACCTCATGAAAAGCATCATTAAAAAACTCACCTCATCACTTTTTTGTTTTGCCATCCTATCTATAGGCGGTGTTGCACAAGCCCAAAATTCAGACGGATTCACCGACCTGATTGATGGGGTTAGCCTCAGTGGCTGGAACATTATTGGGAGCGCCAATTGGGTGATCGGTAATGGCATTGTCGAAGGCAACAAACCCTCTGGATTTTTAGTTAGCACCAAAACTTACAAGAACTTTGTCATCAAGGCGGAGTTTTATGCGGAGTCCAATACAAATAGCGGGATCTTCATTCGCTGCCAAGACCCAAATAAGGTGAGCCAATACACTTGCTATGAAATTAATATTTGGGATACCCGCCCCGAGCAAGCTTATGCAACTGGAGCCATTGTGGATGTTGCTAAAGTCGATCCCGTTCCTAAAGCAGGTGGGCGCTGGAACACTATGGAAATTGTTGCGAACGGTCCCAACTTTAAGGTCATGATGAATGGTGAAGTTACAGTGGCCAATGGCCAAGACAGTAAGTACTCTGAGGGCCCCGTTGCACTGCAGTCAGCTGGTGGCGTAATTAAGTTTAGAAAACTGCAAATTAAACCCCTATAAAAATGATCGCCTCAAAAAGTCAAAAGCCGCTATTAAGCGGCTTTTTTATTCCCTACAAATCTGCATTATTTTGCCGGTGGAAAACCAGCTTTTTGTTCCCACATATTATTAAAGACATGAATGATTGGCTTCTCATAAACGCCAGCCTTGGTATAAGGCTCATCCTTTAACCAAGCATCAACATCTGCCCGGCTGGGAAAATCGATTGCGAGCAAGCTACCAACCGTAGTCTTGCCATCATCAGAAGTCATTGGTCCAGCGAAAGCCATGCGATCAGAAAGTTGCGCCAAGTAGGCGCGGTGTTCTGGGCGGATTTGAATACGCAAGTCAGCAGTGCCTGGTTTATCCATTAACAAAATTGCAAAGATCATGTTTTCTCCGTTTTTTTAATTGGTTTTGTATTGTTGCTTAACTACTGAGATATTACGGGAAGTTCCAAAGAAAAAGCCACCCTCAGGTGGCTTTCATGATGCTTGGCGGAAGGGGCGGGATTCGAACCCGCGGTAGGCTATTAACCTACGCACGCTTTCCAGGCGTGTGACTTAAACCGCTCATCCACCCTTCCGGAGCCGTTGATTATACGATTGCCGAAAGGGCTTTGCCCTAAATACCAATAAAGTACCTTAGAGAGACTCTTTGAGCTGATCCAAGATATGGGGATTTTCCAGGGTGGAGGTGTCTTGAGTCACCTCCTCGCCTTTAGCGATCACCCGTAAGAGACGACGCATGATCTTGCCGGAACGGGTCTTGGGCAAGTTATCGCCGAAACGAACATCCTTAGGCTTAGCAATTGGACCGATCTCTTTGCCAACCCAGTTGCGCAACTCAGTAGCGAGCTTTTTAGCTTCGTCACCAGTTGGACGGCCGCCTTTGAGTACAACGAATACACAAATAGCCTCACCAGTCAGCTCATCAGGACGTCCCACTACCGCCGCTTCAGCAACCAATGGATTAGCCACTAAGCATGATTCGATTTCCATCGTGCCCATACGGTGACCGGAAACGTTCAAGACGTCGTCGATGCGACCGGTAATAGTGAAGTAGCCAGTATCTTTGTTGCGGATTGCGCCATCACCTGCCAAATATAAAGTGCCGCCTAATTCTTCTGGGAAATAGGATTTCACAAAACGATCGGCATCATTCCAAATCGTACGAATCATGGAAGGCCATGGGCGCTTCACAACCAAGATACCACCCTGGCCGTTTGGAACATCCACACCAGCCTCATCCACAATAGCCGCCTGAATACCCGGCAGTGGCAATGTGCATGAACCTGGAATCATTGGGGTTGCGCCCGGCAATGGTGAAATCATATGTCCACCAGTTTCCGTTTGCCAAAAAGTATCGGCAATTGGACAATTTGAATTACCCACATGCTCGTAGTACCACATCCACGCTTCTGGATTAATTGGCTCCCCAACGGAACCCAGAAGACGTAATGATGACAAATCGTAACTCTTCGGATGGACTGCTTCATCGTTGCTTGATGCTTTGATCAATGAACGAATCGCGGTTGGTGCTGTATAAAAAATAGAGGCTTTGTGTTTCTGAATCATGTCCCAGAAGCGCCCAGCATTAGGATAAGTTGGTACGCCTTCAAAGACGATCTCAGTAGCGCCAACTGCGAGCGGGCCATAAGTAATGTAGGAATGGCCTGTTACCCAACCAATGTCAGCAGTACACCAGAACACATCGTTTGGCTTGATGTCAAAGGTCCACTTCATTGTGAGAATTGCCCACAAGAGGTAGCCACCCGTGGAATGTTGAACACCCTTTGGCTTACCAGTTGAACCGGATGTGTAAAGAATAAATAATGGATGCTCAGCGCTCACCCACTCTGGCTCACAAGTCGTGGCTTCATTCGCCACAATCTCTTGCATCCAAACATCGCGACCTGCTTGCATAGTGACATCAGTGCCAGTACGCTTACTCACGATCACATGCTTGACCTTAGGGCACTCGCCAGTAGAGAGCGCTTCGTCACAAATGGCTTTGAGTGGCAATGCCTTGCCGCCGCGGAACTGTCCGTCAGCAGTAATGACTGCGACTGCACCCACATCCATAATGCGATCACGCAAAGCTTGGGCGGAGAAACCACCAAACACTACAGAATGAATTGCACCGATACGTGCGCATGCTTGCATGGCAACAATGCCTTCAATAGTCATTGCCATATAAATAATGACGCTGTCACCAGACTTGACACCCATCTTGCGTAGTGCGTTTGCCATCTTGCAAACACGCTCAAGCATTTCTTTATAAGTAACTTTGGTAACGGTACCGTCATCCG
The DNA here is from genome assembly GCA_903892315.1 of uncultured beta proteobacterium. Next base: position 19,316 of record CAITHY010000127.1, read on the forward strand.
CTTCAAAAATGATGGCGGTTTTATCGCCCAAGCCAGCTTCAACTTGGCGATCTAAACAGTTATATGAGGCATTCGTTGTGCCATCTTCAAACCATTTGTAGAAAGGCGCTTTGGATTCGTCCAATACTTTGGTAAAGGGCTTTTTCCAATAGAGATTCTCTTTAGCAAGACGACCCCAGAAACCGTCGTAATCAGAATTAGCTTCAGCACAAAGCTTGTTATAGGCTTCCATACCCGGAATTGCCGCACCCTTTACAAAGTCTGCAGGTGGGTTAAAAACGCGGTTTTCTTGCTTTAATGGTTCCATGCTTCACAGCCCTCTATCTAATAATCAATAATCTAAAATCAACTACAAATGCGAGAAAATGTCGCAAAATAAGCGTTTTAGACTCTCAAGACCTTAGAAGATAAGTGAAAACACTGGGGTTTTGCTCTATGGCAAACCCTTAAAATAGGGCAAACCTTACTAATAATGTGGAAATAAGCAGATAACCATGACCAATATCAAACAAAACGACCTGATTCAAAGCGTTGCGGACGCATTTCAGTTCATCTCCTACTACCACCCCAAGGACTTTATTACTGCTATGGGCAAGGCTTATGAACTGGAACAAGGTCATGGCGCCAAAGATGCGATTGCCCAGATTTTGACCAATAGCCGTATGTGCGCCGAAGGTCATCGACCAATGTGCCAAGACACCGGTATTGCTGTGGTCTTCCTCAAGATTGGCATGAATGTGCAATGGTCTGATGCAACCATGAGCGTCACTGACATGGTGAATGAAGGTGTGCGTCGCGCTTACCTCAATCCGGACAATACGTTGCGCGCCTCAGTCTTGGCAGACCCCGCAGGCAAACGTAAAAATACTGGCGACAATACTCCTGCTGTGATCCATTACGAAATCGTCCCTGGTGATGATGTTGAAGTGATTTGTGCTGCCAAAGGGGGTGGCTCAGAAAACAAAGCCAAGATGGTGATGCTCAACCCTTCTGATTCCATTGTGGATTGGGTTCTCAAAACAGTTCCGACTATGGGTGCCGGTTGGTGCCCCCCTGGCATTCTTGGTATTGGCATTGGCGGTACACCAGAAAAAGCAATGCTGATGGCTAAAGAAGCCTTGATGGGCCCAGTTGATATTCAAGAACTGATTGAGCGTGGTCCTCAAAATCGCGTTGAAGAGTTGCGTCTCGAGCTCTATGAAAAAGTAAACAAACTTGGTATTGGTGCTCAAGGCCTAGGTGGCTTGGCAACAGTTCTCGACATCAAGATTCTGGACTACCCAACGCATGCCGCTTCATTGCCAGTAGCGATGATCCCAAATTGTGCAGCGACTCGTCACATTCATTTCCACTTGCATGGGGATGGCCCCGCTAAGCTAGAAGCTCCTTCCCTCTCCGATTGGCCGGATGTCACTTGGACACCAGATGTTCAAAAATCTAAGCGCATCAATTTAGACACCCTCACCGCCGCAGAAGTAGCTAGCTGGAAACCAGGCGAGACTTTATTGCTCAACGGCAAAATTTTGACTGGTCGTGATGCGGCACATAAGCGCATTCAGGACATGCTCGCTAAAGGCGAAGAATTACCAGTGAGCTTTAAAAACCGTGTGATCTATTATGTTGGCCCAGTTGATCCCGTCCGTGATGAGGCAGTCGGTCCAGCAGGCCCTACTACCTCTACCCGCATGGATAAGTTCACTGAGATGATGCTTGCTAAAACTGGCTTGATCTCCATGATTGGTAAAGCAGAGCGCGGACCAGAGGCGATTGAAGCTATCAAGAAACACAAGTCAGCCTATTTAATGGCTGTTGGTGGTGCCGCTTACTTAGTATCCAAAGCAATCCAAACTTCGAAAGTGGTTGGCTTTGCAGATTTGGGCATGGAAGCAATCTACGAATTTGATGTCAAAGATATGCCGGTGACTGTTGCGGTGAATTCAGAAGGCATCTCAATGCACAATGAAGGTCCACGCGAATGGCAAGCAAAGATTGCCGGCATTCCAGTCAAGATTGCTTAATCAGCGACTACTGAGCAAATATTGGCACTCATAGGAGTATTCGACTCTGGCGTTGGAGGCCTATCCGTATTGGATGAGGCTCTGCGCCAGCTGCCCCAGCATGACTATATTTATCTTGCTGATTCAGCCAATGCGCCTTATGGAGAAAAATCAAGCGACTGGATTGCCGCGCGCAGTCTGACTCTTTGCAGTCATCTGGCCAGCAGAGGATGTGACGCCATTGTGGTGGCCTGCAATACAGCCACAGCAGAAGCGATTCAGCAAATGCGAGAATCGATTTCTATTCCGATCATTGGAGTTGAGCCAGGCATTAAACCAGCCGCTATGCAGTCGCAAAATAATATTGTGGGAGTCCTTGCTACTGAAGCGACTCTCAAGAGCGATAAGTTCAATGCCCTATTAAATACCTTGCCAAATGATTGCCGCTTCATCAAGCAAGCTGGCGCAGGATTGGTGTCATTAATAGAGTCGGGTCAAGCAGATAGCGAAGCAACTTTAGAGTTACTAGCCAAACATCTTGAGCCCATTCAAGATGCTGGGGCAGATACGCTAGTACTAGGCTGCACGCACTACCCCTTCTTGAGAAAAGCCATTCGCAAACTACTAGGTGAGTCGATTACGCTGATTGATACCAGTGATGCTGTAGTTAGGCAGCTCAAGAGACAGCTTGAGAATCTGAAAGATACAAACCCAAGCAATGAGCCTGGAACGGTGCTATTTCTGAGCAGCAAGAACGAAGCGTCACTATTACTCATGGCGCAAGATTTAATGTCCACGGATTTAACTGCGCATGCAATAGAAGCACGCATCTTAGGTGAAATCAGATGAGCGCCTTTTTTAAAAAGTTAGATGAGTTTCTGCCGTTCAACAAAACGGAACGCATCATTATTGCGATCGTGGTGCTCTTGCATGCCCTCCCCGCTCTGGAGTTTTTACACTTTAGTCAGCGCCCACCGCAAATGGATGATGAGCGTGTCATGGCCAATTTAGTGAGCCCAGAGGCTTCTAAAACCCAACAACCACCTACTGCCACTCCGCCTAAACCAAAAGAAGAAAAGAAAGCGGTTAAAGAAACGCCAAAGGAAAAACCTACTGAGAAGCCTAGCCCTACACAGGCACAGCCGCCAGCACCTACGAATCAAGCCCAAAGCAAATCCGATGCACCACAACAAAACGCTGCTGTAGCCCCTGCGACCAGTGGGGGTGCTAGCGGTACACCTATCCAGACTGACATTGGTAAACTAATTGTGGTTTATCAGCCTGATGCTGACGCTTACTACCCTTCGTTCTCGAAACGCTCTGGTGAACAAGGTGCGGTTGTAGTGCGCTTAATTATTGATGAGACTGGTAGCGTAGAAGATGTAGCCTTGCTGCAGTCGAGTACCTTTCCAAGACTTGACCGCGCTGCAACTGATATCGGCAAACGTTATCGTTTTAAACCTTTTTTAGTAAATGGTTCACCTCAAAGAATTTCCACCAATCTTTTAATCAAATTTAATCTCAAGAATTAATCAATATGAATACACCATTTGGCATAGCAAATCTCTGGCTTGAAGGCGATGCGATTACGCGATTTGTAGCAATCGCCCTGCTCATCTGCTCCATTGTGACCTGGGTCATATTGCTCACTCGACTTTGGGATTTACGTAATCTACGTAAACTCAAACCTGAGCTAGAGCAATTCTGGCGCGCCACTTCATTTGATCAAGGCTTAGAAGTATTTAGTAATCATGCCACCAATCCTTATTACCAAATTGCGAAGTCAGCAACCAAAGCATCTGCGCATCACCAAAGTCAATCCACCAATCACCGTGAATTACTGCAAACACTGAACTA
>CAITHY010000128.1 GCA_903892315.1 uncultured beta proteobacterium
ACGGCTGTCGATGTAAGGCATACCAGCACGAGCAGCTTCTTCAGCAATGATCTCGCGTGATTGACGCTTAGTACCAACAAATAAAATAGTGCCACGATTTGCTGCAACTTGTTTTGCAAATTTCAGGGCGTCCTGAAACATTGGCAATGTTTTTTCCAAGTTGATAATGTGGATTTTGTTGCGATGACCGAAAATAAAAGGGGCCATCTTTGGGGACCAGAAGCGTGTTTGGTGGCCAAAATGGCAACCGGCTTCCAGCATTTGACGCATAGTTACTGACATAACTTCTCCTAAGGGTTGTTTCTAAAGTTGAGTCCTAGCTGCGCTAAAAAACGCCACCCTGGAAGGCTCAACTCGCGATTTCAAGTCCAAAATAGACTCGAGAACAAAATTATAGCTTAAATATCAATGCTCTAGCCACCTTCACCCTCAAACGGAAAAGGGGGCTCAAAATCGAAATAGCCCCCAGAAGCCCCAAAAATGGGATATTTGCCTAAATTTTAGGCAAATTGAATAAGCCAAAACAATCCAAGTCGTTGATAATCAAGGGATGAATAGTGTATTTACCGCAGAAAAAGACATCCTTGGGATGCGAGAAGCTGGCCGCTTAGCTAGCGAAGTGATTGATCATGTAGCCCCTCACGTCAAGGCTGGGGTTACCACTGGAGAACTGGATCGGATTTGCCATGAATACATGCGCGACGTCCAAAAGACTATTCCTGCCCCATTAAATTATCAGCCACCTGGATACCCGCCTTTTCCAGCATCCATCTGCACTTCCGTAAATGATGTGATTTGCCATGGCATCCCGGGAGACAAAGTTCTCAAAACTGGTGATGTTGTAAACCTCGACATCACCGTGATTACTCCTGATGGCTACTACGGCGACACCAGTCGTATGTTCATGGTGGGTGAAGTTTCCGTCATGGCAAAACGTCTCACACAAATTACTTTTGAATGCATGTGGTTGGGTATTGCTCAAGTGAAACCAGGCGCATCACTCGGGGACATCGGTCATGTAATTCAAACTCATGCTGAAAAAGCAGGTTACTCAGTAGTGCGCGAATACTGTGGTCATGGTATTGGCAAAGTATTCCACCAAGATCCACAGATTCTTCACTACGGCCGCCCAGGTACAGGCGAAAAACTAGAGGCTGGCATGACGTTTACGATTGAGCCGATGATTAATGCTGGCAAGCGAGATATTCGCACTATGCCTGATCAGTGGACTGTAAAAACAAAAGATCGCAGCCTGTCAGCTCAATGGGAACACACGCTCCTGGTCACACAGACCGGCGTTGAGGTGCTAACTTGGTCAGAAGGTAGCACCCCACCTCCTGAGTGCGTTAAAGGTCTTTCATTTAGACCTGCATTAGCAAGCGCTTAAGCCCATGAGTAAGTCGCAGGCAATCAGCAACATTATTGATGCAGCTAGCCTGCGTGCAGCGCGCGAAACTGCTTATGCTGAGTTTCGTAATACACAAGCAGTTGGTAAATTAACCAAGCAACTTTGCAAGCTAAGCGATCAACTACTCTCCCATTTATGGAATAGCTGTGGCTTAAACAATGAAGCTGCATTAGTAGCTGTTGGTGGCTTTGGGAGAGGCGCCTTATTTCCTTACTCCGATATTGATATCCTCATACTGCTGCCTGCGGATGAAGGGCAAGCTAGAACTCTATCAAAGCAAGTTGAGCAATTTGTTGCTTGCTGTTGGGATACTGGATTAGAAATTGGCTCCTCAGTCAGAAATGTTGCTGAATGCATCTCTGAGTCAGAACAAGACATCACAGTACGCACCTCCCTCTTAGAGGCGCGACTCATTTGCGGCAAGAAGCAATTGTTCAAAGACTTCGCTGAGGCTTTCGAAGCGGCAATGGATCCAAAAGCCTTCTTTCAAGCCAAACAGGCAGAGCAGATTCAGCGTCACTACAAATATCAGAACACTCCCTACTCATTAGAGCCTAATTGCAAAGAGAGTCCTGGAGGCTTACGTGATTTGCAGGTGATTTCTTGGGTAAGTAAAGCTGCATTATTGGGGAATACCTTCAAGGATCTCAACGAAGCTGGTCTTGTAACGCAGCGCGAACTCACCGAGCTCAACCGTAATCAACGCTTCTTAGAAACTCTGCGCGCTAACCTCCATTTATTGGCAGGACGTAGGCAGGATGTTCTTGCATTCGATTTACAAGCAGCTTTAGCAGCATCGATGGGAATTAAAAAAGAGTCATCTCGCCAGGCTAGCGAAGCTATCATGCGTCGCTATTACTGGGCAGCAAAAGCGGTCACTCAATTAAATGATGTTCTCTTGCAAAATATTGAGGCACTCCTCTTTCCGCAAGAGTCCAAGACAATTCTCGCCATCCCAGGCGAAGGTAATGTGCACTTTATTGAGCGCCAGGGGGTATTGGATATTACCGACCCACAGCTCTTTCAAAAACATCCCGAACAAATTCTAAGAACCTTCTTGGTATTTGCTCAAGCATCCAATGTGAAAAGCTTATCAGCTACTATCTTTAGAGCGCTTTATAACGCTCGCACCAAGATGGATAGTAAGTGGCGTGCTGACCCAGTCAATAGAGCGCTCTTCATGGAGTTGCTAAAGCAACCGGAAGGCGTCAGTCGCGCCTTTCATCTCATGAATCGCAGTAGTGTTTTGGGTCGTTACCTCCCAGCCTTCCGCAAGATTGTTGGGCAGATGCAGCATGACTTATTTCATGTGTACACCGTTGATCAACATATTTTGATGGTGTTACGCAATGTGCGACGCTTCATGGTGGTTGAACATACCCATGAATTCCCCTTCTGCAGTAGCCTCATTGCCCACTTTGAGAAACCTTGGTTGCTTGTCATTGCCGCACTCTTCCATGACATTGCCAAAGGACGTGGTGGCGATCACTCACAACTGGGCAGAGCTGACATGCGTAAGTTCGCTAAAGATCATGGCTTAGATAAGCAGGATACTGAGCTATTGGTCTGGTTGGTTGCCGAGCACCTCAACATGAGTCAAACAGCTCAGAAACAAGATATCACCGACCCGGATGTTGTGCGCGCATTTGCTAAAAAGGTAGGTGATGAGCGCCACCTCACTGCACTCTATCTATTAACGGTAGCTGATGTCCGTGGAACCAGTCCGAAAGTTTGGAATGCCTGGAAAGGCAAGCTCTTAGAAGATCTGTATCGCGCAACCCTGAGGGTACTGGGTGGCGCAAAGACGGACGCCTCATCAGAATTAGCGCAACACCAAGAAGAATCTAAAGCTAAGTTACGTCTGTACGGTATCAATGATAAATCTTATGAAGATTTATGGAAGCAATTAGATGTAGCCTTCTTCCTAAGACAGGACTCATCTGACATTGCTTGGCTTACGCGCCATCTATACAACAAAGTGAATAGTGATCAACCGATTGTGAGGGCAAGACTCTCCCCAATTGGTGAGGGCTTACAAGTTGCTGTTTACGTTAAAGATCAAGAAGATTTATTTGCCCGCATCTGCGCCTACTTTGAGAGGCATGGCTTCTCCATTTGGGATGCCCGCATTCATACGACGCGTCACGGCTACGCTCTCGATACCTTCCAAATCTCTGGTAGTAATTTGGTAGAGGAAGGCGGCAGCTATCGCGATCTTATCCAGCTCGTTGAATTTGAGTTAACCGAGGCTTTAACCAATGCGGAGCCTCTACCCAATCCAAGCATGGGTCGCCTCTCAAGACAGTCACGCACCTTCCCGATTCAGCCGCGTGTACACATGGTGCCAGATGATCGAGGCCGGTATTACACGCTAGCACTTTCTGCGAGTGATCGTACTGGTTTGCTTTACACCATCTCCAGAGTCTTAGCCAAACATCAGGTCTCCATTCATACCGCCAGAATTAACACTCTGGGTGAAAGAGTGGAAGATGTTCTATTGCTGGATGCAGCAAACCTGGGCAAGAATCCAAAGTTACAGATCCAGCTGGAGACAGAGTTGCTTGAGGCCTTAGGGGCTTAAACCAGTAGCCCTGGATTTATTTTAGTAAGCCCAGCATTACCTCTTCATTTATCACAGGCACGCCCAATTCTTCTGCTTTAGTAAGCTTGCTGCCAGCATCCGTACCAGCAACCACATAGTCTGTTTTCTTAGAGACTGATCCCGCCACTTTAGCGCCAGCTTTTTCAAGTAGGTCTTTTGCCTCATCTCTGGTCATTGTTGGAAATGTGCCCGTCAGAACAAAAGTTTTGCCCGCTACTGCAGCACTAATCACTTTTTCCTCTACGGCGAGTTGCATTCCTGAGGCTAAGAGTTGCTCAATCACTTCACGGTTATGCGCTTCTTGCATAAAGCTGGTGATGGAATCCGCCACTACTGGGCCCACATCTTTTACTGTGAGTAGATCTTCGAGATTTGCATCCATTAAGGCATGCATGGACTGGTAGTGATTTGCTAAATCTTTGGCTGTAGTCTCACCTACATGGCGAATGCCTAAGGCAAAGATAAGTCTTGCTAAGGTGGTACTTCTGGATTGGTTGATTGCTTGAATGAGATTGTCCGCAGACTTCTCGCCCATGCGCTCTAGGTTAGCCAGCGCAGTAAAACCTAGTCTGTAGAGATCGGCCGGGGTTCTTACTAAATTGTTATCCACCAACTGATCCACAATCTTCTCGCCTAAACCTTCAATATCTAGCGCTCTTCTATGAGCAAAATGAATTAAAGCTTGCTTACGCTGTGCGCCACAGAAAAGCCCGCCGCTACAACGGGCCACCGCTTCATCCGCCAAACGCTCAATATGTGAGTCACATACCGGACAGCGGGTAGGCATTTGAAACTCTTGAGCATTTGCAGGGCGACGATCCTTAATAACTGAAACTACTTCCGGAATCACATCACCCGCTCTTCTGACTGAAACCGTATCGCCAATACGGACATCCTTGCGCTTTACTTCATCTTCATTATGAAGCGTGGCGTTGGTAACGGTTACGCCCCCTACTTCTACTGGCGCCAATCTAGCTACTGGTGTAATTGCACCCGTACGTCCTACTTGCACATCGATACCTAAAACGGTAGTGAGCGCTTCTTGTGCTGGATACTTATGTGCCAATGCAAATCTAGGGGCTCTTGAAACAAAACCTAACTTGGCTTGCTCAGCAAAGGAGTTCACTTTGTAGACAACACCATCAATGTCATACGGCAATGAATCCCGCTTAGAGCCAATCTCGCTATAGAAAGCCAGGATCTCTTCCACGGAATGCAACACTCTGCGCTCTGAACACACTGGCAAACCTAACTCTGCGTAAGTATTGAGTAATTCTTCATGGGTTTTTGGCAGCCAAGAGGCAGGTTCTAGCGCACCTAAGCCATAAGCAAAAAAAGATAAAGGTCGCTTAGCGGTAATCTTAGAATCTAGTTGACGAAGGCTGCCTGCTGCGGCATTACGGGGATTGGCGAACTCTTTCTCGCCCAACTCCGCTGCCTGTCGGTTCATTTTCTCGAAATCTTTAAGATACATTAATACCTCACCGCGCACCTCTAAAACATGCGGCACATTCTTTCCGGTGAGCTTAAGAGGAATTGCGCGAATGGTTTTAATGTTTGCAGTGACATCTTCACCACTGGCACCATCGCCACGAGTTGCCGCTGTTACCAATGAGCCATTTTCATAACGAAGGGAGATAGCTAGACCATCAAACTTTAGCTCGCCAGCATAAGTAACATGATCTGTATGGAGCGCTTCACGGCAACGCCGATCAAAGGCAACAAGCTCTGCATCTTCAAATGCATTATTTAAAGAAAGCATTGGTACTGCATGGGTAACCGAATCAAACTCTTTTAATGCTGCTCCGCCTACACGCTGAGACAAGGATTCTGGGGTAATCCATTCTGGATGAGCAGCCTCAATCTCAATGAGCTCTCTATAGAGGCGATCGTATTCAATATCAGGTAGAAGCGGATTATCAAGAACATAGTAAGCATGCTCTAAGCGAGCAAGCTCTACCTGTAAGAATGCATAACGCTCCGCTAAATTTGTCGGACTAGAGGACGACAAAGTGATTTCCTAGCTAAATAGTCTGCTAGCTGTAGAAGATCCAGCAGGAATGCCGGATTTCTCAAGATTGGCATAGAGAGTATCGAGGTGCTGACGAATGCTGATAACCGCAGCTTCACTCAAGTTAATGCCATTATCATCTACCAAGCGCCCATGAGCAGCCTGTGCAATCTCCACACCCTCAGCCAACATTCTTTCAAAGGGACGCTCTTCTTGCGGGACCAAGGGAACTTCAAGTAATAACGTGACTTGGGTTACCGACTTATTGGGATCTAAATCAGCGCTACTAAAAAGCACTATGCCCTTACTTTGATATTCGTACTGACGTCCATTACGAGATAGCTTGAAGCCACGTTGACGCATGAGTGCATCGAAGTTACCCCAAGGACATGGCTCATCAAAAAGTATGTTGATACTCAATTGAATATCGCTTTCGGCAGCCATGACGTCTAATTCATTAGCGCTTTCTAACATCGTGCTCACGCTCGGCATATCAATTTGTGAGCCCAAGGTCTCAGCAAGCGCTTGAGCACGAGAGCAAAAATCAGATAACTCCAGAACACCGATGGCGCCTTTGCGACTCGCTAACTGAATAGCTAGTTGTAAATCAGAATACGTAGAGTCAGGATGGAGCTCTTCCCAGTCCTCAGCAACATCAAGGTTGGCATTTAAGCCTTCACACATCCAGCGTGCAGTCGACTGAGCTTCAAGATCCGTCCATGCATTAATTTCTTCCAGAATTTCTGCGCCACTAATACTCTCGTCAAAACGAAGTGTGATGACACAGTCAATTCGCGGATCAATAGCAAACTTTTCTGGAGCGGAAATGGTTGTCAAGACTTCGCCGAAACTCGGTTCAATTCGCCCTGCATCCCCATCAGCAAAACCTTGCCCAAAACTGGGCTCTTTACCAAAACGATCATCCAATGAATAGGCGCTTTGCTCTTTTGCCTTACGGCGAGCACGAGCATATTGAATATTCAGAATGGCTACAGCTATCAGAATTAGCAGGCCAATAACAGCCAACGCTAATTGCAAATCAGACAAACCTAACATCGTCATGATTTGTTCTACGTACACTTAGGCAGCCTCCACCATTGAAACGGCAGAAGAGATATCCACCGCAACAATACGGGATACGCCCTGCTCTTGCATCGTGACACCAATCAACTGATGTGCGATTTCCATGGTGATCTTGTTATGAGAGATAAACAAAAACTGTGTCTTGTCTGACATTTTGGCTACTAGCTGTGCATAACGCAAGGTATTAGCGTCATCCAATGGAGCATCCACCTCATCGAGTAAGCAGAATGGGGCTGGATTCAAAAGGAAGAGTGAGAACACCAAGGCAATTGCAGTCAGAGCCTTCTCACCACCGGAGAGGAGGTAAATAGAGCTGTTTTTCTTGCCAGGAGGCTGAGCCATAACCTGTACGCCAGAGTCCAGAATCTCTTCACCAGTCATCACTAATTCAGCGTGACCACCACCGAACAACTCAGGGAAGAGCTTGCCGAAGTGGGTATTGACCTGATCAAAAGTGCCCTGTAATAAATCACGTGTTTCAGCATCAATTTTGGCGATTGCATCTGTCAAAGTTTGCATCGCTTCATTCAAGTCAGCAGATTGAGCATCCAAGAACTGCTTACGTTCGCGAGAGCTTGATAACTCATCCAAAGCAGCC
>CAITHY010000129.1 GCA_903892315.1 uncultured beta proteobacterium
AAATAATTTTTACAACAATTTGATCTGAGGTGCTTGCAAACCCCAAAATTTGGGGTAAAGTGATTCATATGCACCGTAAACGACGGGAAAGTCTGACAATCCGTTTGAATCAGAAACCTGAATATCTCAGATCAGGTACGGGGAGCAACCCCCTCCGTTTTTCAGTCCTCACTACAACTAGTTTCGTAATAAACCGTCAATGCAATCCGCTTGGCGGTTTTTTCTTTTAGGAGAGTCCATGCCGCTGCCCCCAATCCCCACTCAAATTGCTGATCAAGTCAAACTCAGTCGCAAAGATACTCCTGACTTAAAGAAACGTCCTGCTCAAGCAAAACCAGTGGTAGTGGAAGCCATTGATTGGACAAATGATGCGGAAGAAGATTTATCTGCAGCAGAAGTAGCTCTTGAGAAAATCAAGGCGGATCATCGCTCTACTTCCAATATGCGAAGCGAAAGCAAGGCGCCTGCACCAGCCAAACCAAAACGGGTGATTCGCACCGGGCCTCCTAGTTTGTTTGTGCTTGATACCAACGTATTGATGCATGATCCAAGCTCCTTGTTCCGTTTCTCTGAGCATGACCTCTATCTGCCGATGACTACTCTTGAAGAGTTAGACAATCACAAGAAAGGCATGACCGAGGTAGCCCGCAATGCTCGTACTGTCAGCAGATCCCTAGATCAGCTGATTGCTGGCACCAGCGGCACCCTAGATGATGGCATCCCTCTGAACAAGCTTGGCAATCAAGATGTGACTGGCCGCCTCTTTTTCCAAACCAAATTCTCTACCCAAGCATTGCCTGAAGGCTTACCCGAAGGCAAGGGCGACAATATGATTTTGGCAGTCGTCAGTGAGCTGCAAAAAACTCGTAAGGGCCAAGAAGTAGTGCTGGTATCGAAAGATATCAATATGCGCATCAAGGCGCGTGCGCTTGGTTTACCGGCTGAAGATTATTTCAATGATCAGGTTTTAGAAGATCGCGACTTGATGTATGCCGGTGTAATGTCATTGCCAGCAGATTTTTGGCCTAAGCATGGCAAGGATATGGAAAGCTGGGCTGACTCCAAGTCCGGCACAATGTTCTATCGAGTAACCGGACCATCTGTACTAAGCATGTTGGTCAATCAGTTTGTCTATCAAGAAAATCCTGATGGCTCCACACCTTTCTATGCCCAGGTTAGAGAAATCAATGGCAAAACTGCCCTCCTACAAACATTAAGAGACTTCTCCCACCAGAAGAACAATGTCTGGAGCGTCACTGCACGCAACCGCGAGCAGAACTTTGCTATGAATCTGCTCATGAACCCTGATGTAGATTTTGTGACCTTATTGGGACAAGCTGGAACTGGTAAAACCTTGCTGGCATTGGCTGCAGGTCTTGAGCAAGTCCTTGATAGCAAACGCTATAACGAGATCATTATTACGCGCGCTACCGTACCAGTTGGTGAAGATATTGGCTTCCTCCCGGGTACCGAAGAAGAAAAAATGCAGCCTTGGATGGGTGCATTTGACGATAACCTCGAAGTGCTACAACGCAACGAAGATGGTGGCGCTGGCGAATGGGGCCGTGCTGCAACTCAAGAGTTGATTCGCTCCCGCATTAAAGTAAAGAGCATGAACTTTATGCGCGGCAGAACTTTTGTGAGCAAATTTGTGATTATCGATGAGGCGCAAAACCTCACCCCTAAACAAATGAAAACTTTGGTGACTCGTGCAGGTCCCGGAACCAAAATTATTTGCTTGGGTAATATCGCCCAGATTGATACGCCTTATTTAACAGAAGGCTCTTCTGGCTTAACTTATGTGGTGGATCGCTTCAAAGGCTGGCGTCACGGTGGTCATGTGACATTGGCACGCGGTGAGCGTTCCCGTCTTGCGGATCATGCAGCCGACGCACTCTAAGAAGCCCTCCTTATGCCGCACTCTCATGGGGTGCGGCATTTTTATTTGTAGCTTACTCATCCTAAGCGGATGTAGCACATTCAGCGGTAAATCAGGGTCCTCTTCTAGAGTTTCTCAATTTAAACAAGATACGAGTGTTGGCACTGAAGATATCTCTATTGCGGCAGTGGGCTTGGTGGATGTGCCCTATCGCTATGGCGGCAATACCCCAAAGGGTGGTTTTGATTGCAGTGGATTGATTGTCTATGTCTATAACAAGGCGGCTGGAATTAAATTACCTCGCACCATCCAACAAATGAGTAGCCAAGGCAGAAGTGTTGAGAATCAACCGCCAGCCCCAGGGGATCTGGTTTTCTTTAACACCACCGGTGAAAAATATTCACACGCTGGAATCTATGTTGGGCAAGGACGATTTGTTCATGCCCCTAGCGCTGGCGGAACTGTGCGCCTTGACTACATCACAACGCCTTATTGGGCAGCTAAATTCACTGAAGCGCGTCGAATGGTGCCATGATGCTGGCATTCTTTAGGGTTAATAGCACTTTCCCTATGTTTCCTAATGGTTTAATTTTGATTACAGCATTTCAATAAGTACCCCTTGAAAAGAAGTACTCATAATAGGAGATGTCATGAAAAGAATCATCATCGCTTTAAGTATTGCCCTCAGCTTTGCACTCCCAACTTACGCTTTCGCTGACCAAGCAGCTTGTGAAGCTAAGGCAGTGAGCAAAGAAGGTAAGCCACTCTACGGCGCCGCTAAAGATGCCTCCATTAAGAAGTGCATGGGTGATGCCAAGCCAAACGATTGTGAAGCTAAAGCAATTAGCAAAGATGGCAAGCCACTATATGGCGCAGCTAAGGCCGCTTCAATCAAGAAATGTGAAGGCGGAAAATAAAGGTATTAAATCTTTATCCTCCAATTAAAAAGCCTCGCATTGCGAGGCTTTTTGTTGACTGCACTTCATTGCCTAGAACGGCTCGTACCCACCAGAAGAGTAACCAATAGAACCCACCGCCAAGTTATCAAACTTGGTATAAGGACCTTGCCAGCTTAGGCGCACAGTTCCAATCGGACCGTTACGCTGCTTACCGATGATGATCTCTGCCATACCTTTATCGGTAGTGGTATCAGGGTGGTACACCTCATCACGATAGATGAACATGATTAAGTCGGCATCTTGTTCGATAGCGCCAGATTCACGTAAGTCAGACATGATCGGACGCTTATTGGGGCGCTGCTCAAGACCACGGTTTAGCTGCGAAAGCGCAACAACTGGACACTGCAATTCTTTTGCAAGAGACTTGAGCGAGCGAGAGATTTCAGAAATCTCCGTTGCACGGTTTTCAGAGCCAGAACCACTCATCAGCTGCAAGTAATCAATCACCACCAAGCCAAGTGTGCCGCCAAAGTTTCTGGCGATACGGCGTGCACGAGCACGTAACTCTAGGCTTGATAAAGAACCAGTTTCATCAATCAAAATTTGGGTATTACTTAAGCGGGCAATCGCATCAGTGACACGTGGCCACTCATCATCTTGCAACTTACCAGTACGCATGCGTCCTTGGTCTACGCGCCCTACTGAACCCAATAAACGGGCCGCCAATTGTTCGCCTGACATCTCCATAGAGAACACCACAACAGGCAAGCCTTCGGCCAAAGCAACGTTCTCAGCAATATTCAGTGCAAATGCAGTGTTATGGGTAACAACGTAATCATTGGTTACATAGGTTCTCTGAGGATGACTCACTGAAATACATTGAGCCTGAGACATTCTCGAAGGAACAATGCTTGTAAATGAAAGTCTGCGCTGGCGATCCCAACTTGCTCTTAATCTTTCCTTCTTTTCAGGCAGAGTAAAAGCCTCAAAACCTGGGCCAAAGCTCATATTTAAGACATAAGATAGACGACCCTGCTTCTTCTCACCCTTATAGGTATAGCTAGTCTGCTTATGCGCTATTGAGCAAAAACCACCTAATGATCTAGCTAAAGTTGCAACATCTTCTGACAATTGCTTGCTCGCCGTGCAAAAACGAATGGAGCCCCATTTCTCAATCCAACCATCGGTGTCCATCAATCCCTGGAACAACGCGAGACGAGAATTCTTATTGGCCTCTAGATAAGTTGCAGGAATATATTTATCAAAACTTCTGCAACCTAAAACTCCTAATTCACCTAAAGCCGCTCTAAAGTAATTTGTTTTTACGGCCACCCTTTGACCGTTAGCAGCAATTCTTTCTTTTGAAACCACTCTCCAGTCGTAAGCATTGGCATGCACTAATTCCATCTCATAGTTCGCAAGTAAATTCATACGCTCTACTAACTCAGGAGATTTGGTAGAGAATGAAATACTCTTATGAGATAAGGCCAAAGTTCCATCGCCAAGCAATGCACCTAATACCCATGGATGAATCGGTAATGCATTCGAGTGGCCAAAATCACCTGAGACCGGATCAATCCACAATCTATTTTTATAACGAACACACTGCAGCATCTCCATGAGACGTGTTGTATTGATAACGCGCGGCTCAGACCAATCGCGATACATCACACGCCATAAATGCTCGTCACAACACTCAGCTTGACGACCATCAGAAAAAGTAACTTTGTATATCTGCTTAAGACCCTGCGGGTAAATGCCCGTCACCATCGAATGCTGACCATCAACGGAAGCGAGGCGATCACCAAAACGTAAATCACCCATCAACTTCCAACCATCAACCGTTTTCACTTTTGCATCTAAAGGTTGCGCTTTACCCATAGAAGGACGACCCGCAACAATGACCAAGTCACCTTTTTGCAGACCACTAGTTTGCTTATCTAAATCAATAAAGCCTGTGGCAATGCCAGTAATGTCGCTACCGCCTTGACGGTTGTAGAGCTCATCAATACGGGCAACTACTGCCTTTAGAAGCGGTTCAATTTCGAGATAATCAGCTTTGCGACTACCCTCTTCACCGATCTGAAGAATGCGTGACTCAGCTTCATCCAACAAAGTTCTGACAGTACGTCCCTCGGGAACGAATGCAGAATTAACGATGCTGTCTGAAACTTCAATCAAGCGACGCAAAATACTACGGTCACGAACAATATCGGCATAACCTTTAATGTTTGCCGCACTAGGAGTGTTTTGCGCTAATGAATTTAAATAATCAATGCTAACTAAGTCACCACCCTGCTCAGATTTAATTGCATCATGAACGGTAATAACGTCAGCGGGATGATTGTCGCCAACCAAACGAGCAATTGCTTTGTAGATCAAGGCATGTTCGGGGCGATAGAAATCTTTATCGTTTAATACTCCACCTAGGTTATCCCAAGAGGAGTTATCGATCAGTAGACCGCCGAGCAAAGATTGCTCGGCTTCTACGGAATGCGGCGGTACTTTTAAAGCCTGCACGACTGCATCCCCAGAACCCATCATGCAGGGATTCAGCGTAACGGAACGTGAACGGGATTCAGCCATGAGGCTAGTTTACAGTTCTAAAACTTAAGCTTGCTCGCCAACTACACGAATAGTGATGTCTGCAACGACGTCGGTATGAACCGCAACCGCTACAGGGTGGTCACCAACCATTTTCAATGGGCCAGTAGGCATACGAACCGAAGACTTCTCGATTGTGAAACCTTTAGCTTTCAAAGCATCAGCGATGTCATGGTTGGTCACAGAACCAAACAAACGACCGTCAACACCCGCTTTTTGACCGATTTCGAGAACCAAGTCTTTGAGCTTAATGCCAACTGCTTCAGCAGCAGCTAATTTCTCAGCAGCTAATTTTTCCAACTCAGCACGACGAACTGCAAAGTCAGCAATAGCCGCTTCAGTTGCACGACGCGCTTTACGTTGTGGGATTAAGAAGTTACGAGCGAAACCGTCTTTAACGCGAACGATGTCGCCGAGGTTGCCCAGGTTAGTTACTTTTTCTAAAAGAATGATTTGCATTGAGGGCTCCCAATTATTTCTTATGTTGATCGGAGAATGGCAATAAAGCCAAGTAACGAGCACGCTTGATAGCAGT
>CAITHY010000130.1 GCA_903892315.1 uncultured beta proteobacterium
GGGGCTTAGTATGGCTGCATCGCAATGGGAGTGGGTTACAACTCCTGCTGGACAATTTTTAGTGTTGCGGATTCATAATGAAATGCCGAATTTTGTGAGTAAT
The DNA here is from genome assembly GCA_903892315.1 of uncultured beta proteobacterium. Next base: position 104 of record CAITHY010000130.1, read on the forward strand.
GACCTATTTAGGGTGGGTAATGAGCGACAAGAGGACTTGTGGTTTGCGCCAGAAATCGGCCGCTGGGCTATTCGGCGTTCTTTAGGCCGTTACCTCACTCCCGGGGTCTCTTGGGCTAACGCTTACTGGGAAGATTATCTGCAGCGGGAGTTAATCTCCTGGAAATAAGCAAAGCGCTTAAAATAGACACATTGCTATGTATACCGTAAAAGAACTATTTCCCACACTCCAAGGCGAAGGCGCCCAAACTGGTAGAGCTGCGGTATTTTGCCGCTTTGCTGGATGTAATCTTTGGAGCGGACGCGAAGAGGATCGCGCAACAGCTATTTGCCAGTTTTGTGACACCGATTTTGTAGGTAGCGATGGCGCCGGCGGTGGTAAGTTTGAAACGGCCGCTTCACTTGCTGATGCCATCGAGGCTTCATGGCGCAGTACCTCGGCTGGTCCGCAGCAGCGTTATGTGGTTTTCACAGGTGGAGAACCACTCTTGCAATTAGACGAGGAGTTGATTGCGGCACTTCATCAAAAAGGTTTTGAGGTAGCGATTGAAACAAACGGCACCATTAAAATTCCCAAAGGGGTTGACTGGGTTTGTGTCAGCCCTAAAGCTGGTTCTGACCTGATTGTTCTTCAAGCGGACGAGTTGAAGTTAGTGATCCCACAGAATGACCATCGGGCATTGGAAAAACTCATGGCTCGCTTTGAGGGAATGGATTATCGCAATCGTTTCTTGCAACCCATGGATGGTCAAAACCTCAAAAGTAATATTGAGTTAGCAGTAAGCTTGTGTCAAAAGCGTCCCTTGTGGAGATTGAGTCTGCAATCCCATAAACTCATTGGGATTCGATAGTTGACTAAACTCAAACACGATAAATAAGTGCCTAATGACAAATAAACAACCTGCCATCTCCATTACTCGCCGCCTTGAGTTTGACTCGGGACATCGCATTCCAAATCATGATGGGCAATGTCGCCATCTGCACGGTCATCGCTATGCGATTGAAGTCACACTGACTGGCGAGGTGGCTGATCATCCTGGCAAAGCAGATGATGGTATGGTGCTCGACTTTGGCGATATCAAGCGCCTAACAAACCAATATGTGGTGGATCTTTGGGATCATGCATTTTTAGTAGCCAAAGAGGATGCAGGTTTGGTTGCGTTCTTGTCGACTTTGCCTGGTCATAAAACGGTCATCATGGAGCACGTGCCTACTGTTGAGAATTTAGCTAATGCTGCCTTTGCAATATTGAAACCGGTTTTCAGTAAAGCTTTTAGTGGTCACTTAGAACTCTCTTCCATTCGTCTTTATGAGACGCCCAACTGCTGGGCCGATGTTCATCCTGCCTAAATGACGCAAATAGAGCTTGACCAGCAATATATGCGTATGGCAATTGAGCAAGCTCAGTTGGCAGCGCAATCAGGCGAGGTTCCTGTGGGCGCAGTTCTCGTTAGGGATGGTCAAGTAATCTCTAAGGCATTTAATAAGCCGATTGCAAATCATGATCCGAGTGCCCACGCTGAAATGCTGGCCTTGCGAGAAGCCGCTCTAGCGCAAGAGAATTATCGTATCCCTGGCAGCACCCTATATGTCACCCTTGAGCCTTGTGCAATGTGCTCTGGTGCCATGCTTCATGCTAGGATTGATCGAGTAGTTTATGGTGCGCCAGATCCCAAAACTGGCGCGGCTGGCAGCGTATTGGATTTATTCTCTTCAAAGCAGATTAATCACCAGACGAGTGTTGAGGGTGGCATCATGAGTGAAGAGTGCGGTCAATTGCTACGTGACTTTTTTAAGGGGCGACGTTGAAATCCATTCACCTCATTGCCCCTTCTGGGGCAAGCTTAGATAGTAAAAGCCCATTGGCTGCTATTGATTGGCTTAGACATCAAGGTATCTCTATTCAAAATACAGATTGCGTCTATCGTGTCTATGAGCGCTTTGCTGGTAGCGATGAGGAACGTCTTGCTGAATTAAATAACTTAAGTAAATTGGAGTCTCAGGCTGTAGTTATGGCAATGCGCGGGGGCTATGGCCTCCATCGCTTATTGTCGGGTATTGAGTGGGATGCAATTGCAAAGGCCATTCAAAATGGTTTGCAAGTATGTGGTCACAGTGACTTCACTGTCTTTCAGATGGGGTTATTAGCAAAAACTGGCGCCATCACTTTAGCTGGTCCGATGCTGAACTATGACTTTGGTAGCTTAGGTGATGATGGTATACCTGTAGTGCCAGATGAGTTTATGTGGAAGCATTTTCAGGACGCTATTCAGAATCACAATCTGGAATGCCAGTTAGCCATGCCACAGTCCTTCCTGGGTAAAACCACAGAAAATTCACATACGGGCTTATTGTGGGGCGGTAATTTAACGGTTCTGGCTGGTTTGGTTGGCACACCTTACTTTCCCAGTGCTAAGCAAACGCAGGGCGGCATCTTGTTTCTGGAAGATGTAAATGAGCATCCTTATCGAATTGAAAGAATGTTGATGCAACTATTGGATGCGGACATTCTTTCAAATCAAGCTGCAATATTGTTAGGTGGTTTTTCCGCTTACCGCCTTTATGATAACGATAAGGGTTATTCGCTCGAGCGTGCAATTGGAGCGATTCGTAAACGTTTGCCAGAGGCAATTCCAATTTTGACTGGGCTGCCATTCGGACATCAGGCTAATAAACTCACTTTGCCCGTTGGTGCCAAAGCCAGCTTACATTTCAATTCAAATGGATTTGAACTTCAAGCGCAGTGGTAATGTGTATTGAAGCCCGAAGGGGTAACTCTTTCATTCAAACTGCTTTAGTTTTCATTGCACTTACCTTTACAGGAGCAGTCATGGCAACCGAAGAGCCCAAATACACTGTACTCGAAAAAGAGTCACCTTTTGAAATTCGCTCTTATGCTCCAATGATTGTGGCTGAGGTGCAAGTTGAAGGTGATTTAGATGAGGCTTCGAGCCAAGGGTTTCGTTTGATTGCTGCTTATATTTTTGGTCAGAATCAGGTGAGCGAAAAAATCGCAATGACTGTGCCGGTGACAATTGAGGATCAAGCAGTAAAGAGCGCAAAGATTGCAATGACTGCACCTGTAGGAATTGAGTTTAATGCGGGAAAATGGACGGTATCTTTTGTGATGCCAGCTGAATATACGATGGAATCGATACCCAAGCCTATGAGTTCACAGGTTCAATTGCGTCAAATCCCAGCGGTAAAAAAGGCAGTGATTAGCTTTAGCGGTTTTTATAACACCCAAAAAGTGGCTGAAAAAACATTGGAGCTTGAGCAGTGGATGAAGTCTCGTCATTTAACGGGCATAGGTAGCGCTAATTTTGCCCGCTATAACCCGCCGTGGACTTTGCCCTTTATGCGTCGTAACGAAGTTCTGATTAACCTGCGTGACTAGTTTTTTGCCTCAAAGCTCTTCAGTAAGAACTGGCCCCCACCATTTACTCCTAAGGCCTTGGTCAAAGTAGGCAGAGCCTGCGCCAAGTGTTTCTCTAGTGTCCATGGTGGATTAATGATGAACATCCCACTGGCTTGTAAACGGCGCTCACCTGGCGCATTTTCAACGCGCAATTCGGTATGTAACCAAGAGCGTTTATGTGCAGTAGTAATTTTTTTCAGACGATCAGGTAGAGCCGCTGATTCTCGTCTGGGAAGTACTGGGTACCAAATCGCATAGCAGCCAGTAGCAAAGCGTTGCAGCGCTTCTTCCATAGCGAGCTCAAGATAGCGATAGTCTTGCTTATCTTCATAAGAAGGGTCAATTAATATTAGGCCGCGACGACTGGGAGGGGGGAGAAGTCCCTTGAGTCTGGCAAAGCTATCCTCAGCATAAATATCAATTTGTTTAGATTGCTTTAGCTCGCCAATATTATGGCGCAGAATATCAATTTCTTTAGGGTGTAGTTCAAATAACTTGAGTCGATCTTGAGGGCGAAGCAGGCGGGCCAGTATAAATGGGGAGCCAGGATAGGCACTCAATTGCCCTTCAAAATTCTCAGCATCAATGCACCTTAGATAATCTAAGATACTTTCAGGAATTGGCGTGTTTGCATGATGGCAAGTTTCCGCATATTGTTTGAGGCGAAAGATTCCGCCGTCGGCTTCTTTGCTCACTGTGGAAAAGCCATCCTGCAGGCTATAGATTCCGGCACCTGCATGGGTATCAACGAAGGTGAGTGCCACGGGCTTCTCTTGAAGATACTGAACTAAATGAATTAAGGTGAGGTGTTTTAGGATGTCTGCGTGACTTCCCGCATGAAATGCATGTCGATAACTAAACATCTTGAATTATTCTACCTTGCGAGGCGCTTGAGTAAATTGCGCTCTTACATAAAAGACTAGGGTGAAAGCCACAATGGCAATAGAGAGATACTGCAGTGGCAGATTTAACTCCAGATCCATGATTTGAGTAAGGTGAGCGTATATTGTGATAACGCCGCCAAGCGCAATCAGGTGCGACCAAATTTTTCTTGGCCCTAGTTGATTTTCTGGAAATTGATTGGCTGCTAGGGCGCCGAGCATGCCACACCAAATCCCAACACCCACACCACCCAAAACATCGGTAAGCCAGTGAGCCCCTACAGCGCTGCGTGATAAACCCACTAAAGCGGCAAGCAAAAATAGCGGGATGAGTCGAGTGCGTTTTTCTTTATCGGTAGAAAAATAGAAGGCGCTTGCAATGGCAA
>CAITHY010000131.1 GCA_903892315.1 uncultured beta proteobacterium
TCCACAGCAGGTCAATTAGCCTTGGTTACAACAATGTAAGTAAGTAACTACTGACCCAAAACGTCTCATAAAACCAACATATCAAATATAAGTTATTGATTTATATCAATAAATATTAGACTTTATTTCAAAGAATTTAAACCAGAATACCCGAGTTCTACGGTCAATCAATGACTTACAGCCACCTTAAGGAAAAGTTACGCACAGAGTTATCCACAGGCTAGCTTTCAGAATGCGATTTTTTAATTCAGCTAAAGTACTGAGCTTATGTACTCCATCTTACTGTCTGCCGGTTGGCCCATCTGGCCTCTTCTGATCATCTCCATTCTGGGATTAGCTATTGTCATAGAGCGAGCCTGGTATTTGCGTCAAATCCAAGTATTTCCGAAGAACAGCCTAGAATCCGCTTTTAGCTTGGCCAACAGCCTTTCTAATGGCAAATCTCTACCCGACCCTGAGATCAGCTACTTACAGCAATCCTCCCCGGCTGGTAGCCTCTTTGCCTGCCTTTTAAGAGAGAAATCGCAAGGCGCTAGTGCTGATAACGCCATAGAAGAACTGCAAGCAACAGCTCAGTCAGTTTGGCTAAAACTCGACCGCTATCTTGGCGTCTTGGCAACCATTGCCACTGTCGCACCCTTGTTGGGATTATTCGGCACAGTGGTTGGCATGATTGAGATCTTTGGTAGTCAAGGCAGCATTAGCAATATCGGAGGTGCCGCAGGTAGCCCACAACAACTTGCTCACGGAATTTCAGTAGCGCTATACAACACTGCATTTGGTTTGCTGATTGCTATTCCTGCTTTGGCCGCATGGAGAGGACTAAGGGCGATGGCAAACCAGCGTCAACGAGAGTGTGAAGAATTTACGAGACAGCTATTTAAAAAACTGTATCCAACAGATTCTTCAAAACCTTAAGTTGCCTATGAACTGGTTAAACACAAGTTCTCGTAAACGATTTTCGCTAGGATCGGTGGCAGCACCTGCTGATCCTGAAATTAATCTCATTCCATTTATTGATGTGCTCTTAGTGGTATTGATCTTTTTAATGATCTCCACCACCTTTACCCGATTTCAAGAACTGGCAATCACACTACCAACTGCAAATGGCAATGAAGCGCAGACCGAAGTAAAACAAATTCACATCGCCGTTAGTCGTGATGGTCGCTTTGCTGTCAATGGAAAATTAGTCGATCGCTCTCAATTAACCACCGCACTTGGGCAATTAACCGGCTCTGGCAGTGCCACGAATAACAACCTACAAGTCAATATCGATGCAGATGCTAAAGCACCGCACCAATCAGTGATGAGCGCCCTAGAGGCAGCACGCGATGCTAATCTGACCAATATTGTCTTTAGCAGTCAAACCAAGAAATAACTCTTAAAAAATCATGGCTAAGTCTTTCTTTCGCATAGCTCCCAAGTTCTGGGAAAGGCGCGGACCCACGAGCCTGCTCTTATGGCCACTGTCATGGATTTATGGATGTGTATTGCGAATTCGCAAACTCATCGCAGATCTAGATTTAGTTAAACCAAAATTCTCACCCGTACCCATCGTCATTGTCGGGAATATTCGCGTTGGCGGCACAGGTAAGACTCCGATTGTGATTGCTTTAGCTGAACGCTTAAGTCAGCTAGGTTGGAAACCTGGAATCATTAGTCGCGGCTTCGGATCAAAAACCCTCTCAGCACCTCAGCAAGTTCGCAGCGACTCAGACCCCAGCTCAGTAGGTGATGAGCCAGTGCTGATAGCAAAGCGTACCCACAATCAATTTCCACTTTGGGTCTTCCCAAAACGCAAGTTGAGCATTCGTGCATTACTAAAACACTCGCCCGAGGTGAATGTCATTATTAGCGATGACGGTTTACAGCATCAGGGGTTAACACGCTGGCCCGCGCGAGAAGGTGGTCGTGATATTGAATTTGTGGTGCGCGATGCTCGTGGCGAAGGCAATCGCTTTCTATTGCCCGCAGGGCCACTACGTGAACCCGCCACTCGTGAACGAGATGCCACTCTATTTACCGGCAATTCGAAGCCAGTGAAAAGTATTGATGGATTGAGTGACTATTTTCTTGGTCGAAGAGCCTTTGCTTTAAAAGCACAATTAGGCACTCCCTATCAACTCATTAATCAAAGCAATACCAAATCTCTCGGAGAAATTGCCCAGTCCTACTTGCCAAACAAAATTCAGGCCGTTGCTGCTTTAGGAAATCCTCAAGGATTTTTTGATGATTTACTTCATCATGGTATAGCTGCTAAGTGCATTCCTTTGCCGGACCATGCAACTTACACCTCTGAATTTTTTGCCAATATGAAAGCTGCATGCATTCTGATTACCGAAAAGGATGCCGTGAAGTGCACCCATATCCATGATGAGCGCATTTGGGTGGTGCCTATGAGTTTACGCATTCCGGATGATCTAGCTGATTGGCTGCAGTCCATTCTGCAAAGACCCGATCCAAACCGTTACACTTTATAAACATCTGCAACTTCATACCTCACACCACACAAGATCATGGATAAACGCCTTCTCGATATTTTGGTTTGCCCTTTATGTAAAAGCCCCCTGCACTTAGATGCCGAGAAAAAAGAATTGATCTGCAAAGCCGATCGTTTGGCCTACCCAATTCGCGACGATATTCCAGTCATGCTCGTGGA
>CAITHY010000132.1 GCA_903892315.1 uncultured beta proteobacterium
CATTTATCGGCTGTAATTGAATCGGCGAATGAAACCGTTGTCGCTATTAGCTTATTGTTTCTCTCAGCCAGCTGGCCTACAGCCAAGGTTGAACCTGAATTAACCGTTCCAGTTAAAAAGTCTACCTTTTCTACCTGGAATAACTTCTCGGCCTTTTGGGTAGCAACCGCTGGGTTTGCCTCTTCATCCTCATAAATTAAATCGATTTTTCTTCCATTAATACCACCTGCTGCATTAATTTCCTTTGCCGCTAGGTCTAAACCCATTTTTACTTGCTCACCAATTGGTGTGTAAGTACCAGATAGAGGTGTCACCACACCAATCTTTATTGGACCTGATTGCGCTGATACCAACGAAGCACCAAAACTTAAAGTAACAGCTAGAGCGATTTTCTTTATTTGAAATTTCTTGTTCATGATGAACGTCTCCTTTAAAAAATTAACGACCAACAAAATTGGGTTGGCGCTTTCCATGGAATGCTTCAACACCCTCTTTAAAATCCTCTGAATTACGCAAACGGCTATAACAGTGACCTTCAACTTCTATTGCCGTAGTTAATAAACAATCTTCTGTTTCATTAAGCATCTTTTTGGCAGTTCTTTGGGCCATTGGTGAGAATGCACGCAGCTCATCCACCAACTTAGATACGGTACTAGCGAGTTCTGAGTCTGGAACGCATTCAGTTGCAACGCCCCATTCGTATGCTTGCTGCCCCTTAATGCGCCGGGAGCGCATCACAATATCCTTGGTTCTAGTGATGCCTACCATTTTTTGCAATCTCGCAGATCCACCTGAGCCCGGAATTTGCCCTAACTTTTGCTCTGGCAAGGCATACAAGGTTGATTCAGCGGCAATACGAAAATCGCACGCTAAAGAAATTTCAAAGCCCACCCCGAAGCAGTAGCCATGATTGACTGCGATGACGGGCTTAGTGCAACGTGTAGGCGCCGCAATATTCCAAGCAAGTTTTGATACATGCTCTGGTGTTGCCTCCAAGAAACCCTTAATATCACCACCACTGGAGAAATGCTCGCCTTCAGCCCTCAATACAATAATGCGAACACGGTCATCAGCATCCAATGCCTCAAATGCAGCTCTCAACTGATCGCGCTGTGGCATTTGTATGACATTAAATGGAGGTCTCTTTAAAACAATGTCAGCCCTTTGATGGGCTTCATCAATTTCTACATAGAAACCATCAAGGTTATCGAGGATATTGCTAAAAGGATGTTTCAAAATGGTAGTCATAAGGTCTTTCTAGTAAAAAAATTAAGCTCTTTCATATTCGCCAGCGACCAACATACGTCGCAACACCTTTCCCACAGGCGACTTGGGAATTTCTTTAACAAATACATACTCTCGAGGACGTTTAAAGTTGATTAAATCGGATCCGCGGCAATATTCATCTAGGGCATCAGAATCTACATTCCCCGAGGCTCTAATGAAGGCAACTACCTTTTGTCCAAGGCGATCGTCCTTCAATCCCGCAACAGCCACCTCACTCACAGAAGGATGCAAAGACAAAATAGACTCAATTTCAACAGGGGAAATATTTTCTCCTCCAGAAATAATCATGTCATCGACCCGGCCAGTAACAAATAAGTCCCCGGACTCGTCAAAGTAGCCCGTATCCCCAGTGAAATACCATCCATCACGAATAGACTTTTGATCAGCATCTGGGCGCTTCCAATACCCCTCAAATGCTTCATCCCCCGATAGATCACAAATGATCTGACCTTCTTCATGAGAAGCCACTATTTGACTTTGCGGCGTTTGGACAGAGCCTTGATCCAACTTGACCACTCTAATGCGCGCATTTAGACCAGCTTTTCCAGCGCAGCCTGGTTTTAATACCGCGTTCTGATTGATGGTGTATGTGTAAATCTCGCTTGAACCGTAATGATTTACAAACAATTCGGGAGAAAAAGCCTCGTTTAACTTAAGCAATAAAGCATCATGCATAGGAGCCCCAGCAAATCCAAGCTTCCTCACAGTCTTTACCCGGTTTGAATTAAAGTTACATGATTGAATCATGTCGTGATAAAGCGTTGGAACCAAATAAAGATGGGTTACGGCCTCGCTCTCGATTGCTTCTATCGCCTTATTTACATCCCAGCGCGGTACTGCAACATAAGTTCCATTAACAATGCACAGTGATAACAGCGTTCTAACGCCCATGGTGTGATAAAGAGGCATAACTCCCAATGTAACCTCACCCATTGCATACTGATTTTGCGCAACGTGGGCAATGCCTGCCGCCCGCTCTGCACGCTGTTTTCTAGGGACGCCCTTCGGCTTGCCTGTAGTGCCAGAGGTAAAAAGCATGACAGATATATCTTCAACATGACCACGCGCCTCAGGCTCACTTTCCTCCTGTATTAGCTGATCAAAATACCTGTATCCATCTAAATCCGCCTTGTCCATACAAAGAATCACAGAGATTGACTTACTGGTTTCAGATTCAAGGTAGTTATTGAGTGAAATCTCCTCAACAAATGCCAATTTCACATCAGCATTTTGGGCACAGTAATCAATTTCATCTGGCTTGGAACGCCAATTTAAAGGAACAATCGCTATGCCTGCCATCTGGCATGCCCAATGAATTGTTGCCGCCTCATATCGATTTTGCAGAACAGTCAAAATACGATCACCACGTTTAAGGCCCTGCTTGTTAAAAAATTGTTGGATAGCGCCAATATGAAGTGCCCACTGAGCATACGTATGGCGTCTGCTTCCATCTACAATCGCTAGCCTATTGGGTTCGCGCTCAACAGCCTGTAAAAAAGTTCGACCTAAGTCAAGCATGCTCTCCTCCATTCTTACCCGCTCTGGATGCGGCAACATCTAAAACCGCCTCGACAATTCCAACGTATCCAGTGCAGCGACATAAATTTCCTGACAAACCTTCTCGCACCTCTAACTCCGTAGGACGGGGATTCTTTTTAAGTAAATCTTCTGCCGATAGTAAAAATCCAGAAGTACAAAATCCACATTGCAACGCATGGTGTTTTTTAAAGGCATTTTGCAAATCAGACATCTCTCCCGACTTTGCAAGACCCTCTACTGTTTTTACTTTGGCGCCATCAGCCTGGCATGCAAACATGAGGCACGAACGTACAATCTGCCCATCAACCTCAACCGTACATGCGCCACATACACCATGCTCACAACCTGCATGAGTACCTGTTGACCCCAAATCATGGCGAATAAAATCTAGCAATGTGGTGCGTGATTCACAAGCACCTTCACGCTCTACCCCATTTAAATTCAGCTTTACCAAGTGGCTCTTCATCTTATTTCTTCATTTTTAAAATCTATTGCCTGTTGACAGGCGCGCATTCCAAGTGAGCGCATCAAATGCCTACGTAATCCTGAGGTGGCCGTGGGGTCCTCTCTCACCTCAGTTTTGGCGGCCAAATCATCAATAAAATGATGAACCTCAACCAGTGAGCTCGCAACGCATTTATGTACCCTCACAACATCATCAATACCACCAAACCCTATAGTCCAGCGATCATCTTCTTTAATGACTGCTACGGCGACTACTGCAAAGTCTCCGTGTCGATATCCATATTCAGCAAACCCAAATCCAGCGTTTGGCTCGCGAATGGGAAACTCGACAAACTCAATGAATTCCGTTGGCTGCCGACTAGTTTGAAGCGCACCCAGGAAAAAATCTTTGGCATGAACTAGTCGCTTTTTCTTTTTGCTGACGAGAGAGACCGAACCCTCCAGCACCGACAATCCCAGCACTAGCTCGGCACTAGGATCAGCATGCGCAACTGACCCGCATACAGTTCCACGGTTTCGAATAGGTGCATGGGCAATCCATGGAAACATCATGCTTAAAAGTGGCTGAACCTTATCAAGATCACTCCAAAACTCTAATTCAGACTGCTTTACGCCTGCCCCAACACGAAGCGCATGGCCCGATACACCAATGCCTTTAAGCTCTTTAACCTTATTGATATCGATTAAGTGATCGGGACTAGCCACTCGCATTGCTAAAACAGGAATAAGAGTTTGGCCACCAGCAATAATGCGGGCATCTTCGCCATACTTATCCAGCAACTCCAAAACATTTTCTTTGGAGTTGGCCTGGTGCATTACGAATGGAGCAGATTTCATTTGCTTGCTCCCAGCATTACAAATAGTCTATTCATTAGGAATTTAATTTTGCTTTCTTCTTTTGCTCCAGCTTCTTTTGCAAGCGCCCTAAATAGTTGATCCAAAACCAATCGAATGGCACCCTCTAATAACCTGCTTCCAATTGCCGCAAGCTTTCCCGATACTTGCGCTTGGTAGTCGTACTTCAGCACAGTCCTGCCATCATCATTAATAAGGCTGACTTGACCTATTCCAAGAGCCATGCCCAAGGGACCCCGACCCTCGCCACCTAAGGTAAAGCTATCAGGGCTTTGCAAATTTGTTAAATCAACCTTAGCTGCAAATCGAGCCTTTGCTATACCAATCCGCACAACTGCGATGCAGTCAAACTGAATACCATTAGCAATGGTTTTTTTATTAATCGACTCGCAACCCGGTATGACATTCTTTAATCTTTCCGGATCAAGCAATACAGCAAAGATATCCTCAGGCAGCACTTGCAATCTAACCTCACCCTGGGCTTTCAAAGGGTAGTCAGTATTTGCAGTCATCGATGAAACTTGACTAGAAGGTTTATCAAGCTTTAACAAACCCTTCGCCACCAAAAGTGCATGAATTCGACTGGGGGTTGCAGGCAGAACAATATCTTCAGCATCTAAAGCATCTGCTATCGCATTTGCAATACAAACAGGGGTGCTCATGCTATTGCCTTCACCAATGCCTTTGGCACCTAAAGGCGTAAATGGGCTTGGAGATTCTTGATGATAAATTTTTGGGATACCAATATCACTCGCAGTCGGCAAACGATAGTCGGCAAAAGTGCCCGAGAGAAAATTACCATCACTACTGTAGACAAACTCTTCTAAAAGAGCCGCCCCCACCGCTTGGGCATACGCACCATAAATCTGCCCATCCGCTAAGGCTGGATTTAATATCCTGCCCGCATCATGCACAGTGATGTACTGATCAATTTTTGCAGAACAAGTTTCTGGGTCTATTTCTATGCCGCAAGCATCAAGAGCAAAACCATATGCTGCAGATGTATTGATACGATCATCCTCATCAGGGGCCTCTAATACATCAGCACTCCAAAATTGTGTTTCTTGTAGCGCAAGAATTACTTCTCTGCCGAGAGCCTCTTGAATTAATCCAGGCGACCAGTGAAAGTTTCCGCAGACCCTAGAGAAGGGTATGCTGCTACCCTCAGAACCAATAATAGATATATTGCCGTTTGCAAAAATTAATTGATCGGGCCTGACTCTTAGTAGGTGGGCAGCATAATCTGCTATTCGAGCCTTTAACTTTTCAGCAGCCAAAAACACTGTTCCCGCGACTGCACCAGCAAAACGACTTGAATAATTTCCGGCAGCAATAGACCATGCATCTTTTGCAGTATCAAAATCAACATTCACTTGGATTTGGGATGGTAAGACTCCAAAAACGTCTGCCAATAATTGGCTAATAACTGTTTGATGACCTTGTCCAGCAGGGGCTGAAGCAATATTTGCTGCAATATTTCCAGAAGGATCCACGCTAACAGTCGCAGAAGTAATGGCACCATTTTTGGGGCCTGCTTTTACTCTTTGCTCTTTTGTAAGAACGGTAGTGATATAGCCCATGTTCGACACTGAAGGCTCCACAATTGAAGCAATACCAATTCCGTAGTAACGTCCTTCTTTTTTTGCCCGCTCTCTACGCTCTAGTATCTTTTTAAATTCTGGAGAGCTCTCGAGCGTTTTGATAGCCTTTTGGTAGTCGCCCGAGTCTAGCAATGCCCCTGCAGCAGCCCGGTACGGAAACTGCTCTTTTTGAACATAATTTAATGCTGCTATTTCTTGGTGTGTTTTACCCAAAGATTTTGCAATTTTTTGAATTAAGCGCTCAAGTGCGTAATAAACTTGAGGGCCGCCAAATCCCCTAACCAATCCAGTTGGCGTTTTATTAATTAATACGACACGATTGCGAATTTTTAAATTCTGAATTTGATAAGGGCCGGTAACACAGCCATGCATCCGATAAAGCGTTGCTGGCTCAGGCGCCCTTAAATATGCCCCGCAATCTTCAATTTGATCGTAGTCTAAGGCCAATATTATTCCATCTTCATCCACCGCTGCACGTAAATGAGTATGGCGGGAAGTTGCGGAAGTAGCTGCCTGAAGATGCTCTAAGCGATCTTCAATAAATTTTACTGGGGCGCCTGCTTTGCGCGATGCCAAGCAAGACATGATGACGTATGGCAAGACCGATTGTTTAACTCCGAAGCTACCACCTGAATCAGGGGCAACGTGATGACGCAACTTTGTTCCCGGAACCTTCAAAGCAGCGGCCATCACCACATGCAGTGAAAATGGCCCCATAAAATTCGACGTGACTTCATACGACGAATCTGCGCCTCGCCATTGAGCAACAACTCCACCAGTCTCTAAGGGAGTGCAGGAGTTGCGAGGATAACGAATATCAACCTCAACAACGCTGGCGGCTTTTTTGAATGCGCCATCAGGGTCGCCATATTGATGCGACCGATCTAAAACGCAATTGCTACCAATGTCTTTATGCAGAACAATAGATGCTTCTGTGAGCGCAATATCTACATCAACAACCGCAGGAAGCGGTTGGATATTCAATGCAACCTTCTCAACCCCATCCTCTGCCAAAGCCCTTGATTCAGCGATCACTACCGCTATAGGCTCCCCTACATAGCGCACATACTCGTTAGCCAACACCCACTGACGCATTGGAGTTTTAACGGCAACAACCAGGGGATTGGACCAGGCCTGAACATCGTCGATTGTCAGGATTGCCCTGACCCCCTTTATCTGTAACGCCGCATCAACGTCTACAGAAATAATTTTTCCATGTGCAATCGGAGAGCGCACCACAGCGGCATACAATGTTCCAACCGGCAATGGAAGATCGTCTAGATAGCGACCTCCTCCCGTCAGGAGAGCAGAATCTTCTACGCGCTCACATGCCTTGCCTAAATAGTTTGAACTTGTTTTCAATGCAATCTTTTCAGCTAAATTAAAAATAATTAATGCTGAAAGAAGCTTAATGATTAGGCCAACTGGATACTTACCCTAAAGTCCGATGGCTTACCCTAGAGTCCGATTATGTGTATCAGGAAAACCCTATGAGTCTAGCTTGGGAGCCTTCTCCACTTGCTGACGATAGAGGCTCGGCGTAACCCCTTGATGCTGCTTAAAGAATCGAGTGAAATGGCTTTGGGCGGAAAATCCGAGCTCATCACCAATATGAATCAGACTCTCCCCCTTGTCAGCGAGCGCATCAAATGCAAACTCCATCCTGAGCACATTCGCAAATACAACTGGTGAAAGTCCAGTACATCGCCTAAAGAGCTCAAAAAAGTGAGAGCGCGAAAGATCGACACTTTGAGCAACCATTGCAATATCACTAAACCCTTTAGGAGATGTGCGCATGATATGGATTGCTTTTCGTATTCTTGGATCCATAAATGTCAATGAATTACCGGAATTACGCAAGTCACCCTGGGTTAGAAGGTCGGCGTCATCCATAAAACTCAGTACAAGCTCGAGCAAGATGGACTCAAGGTAATCGTGGGTAATCTGATCAGCCCACCAAAGCTCCATTGAAATCTTTTCCAATACCTGCTTTTGGTGGGCACCCAAACCAGATAGGCTATTGATAAAGAAACGAGGATGACTACTTGCTAAGAATTTTTTGCTAAAGGATGCCAACCACTTTGGCTCTAAGTACAACGCAAGCAAAACGGGATTTTCACCATTAACCGGTAAATGAAGATAAGAATGCTCTTCCCAGGCATTGATGAGAACTGCATTGTCATCCGTTAGGGGGCATAGCTGCCCTCTAACCTGAAAAGCAATATCTGGCCCAGCCACTTTACATAGAATGTGACAGTGATGGTGAGCGTGGGTTACTAATGGCGCATCCATCTCAAGAAGCGCCACTCTACCAAAATCACCATGAAGAAGTCTTATTACTTTTGACATGCATTAAATCATCTCATACACCGACCATAGTGATATGCATTTTTATATTGCACTGCAAAAGAAAAACCCTGACTTCTCAGAGTTTTTAATTGCTAAGACCTTTGAACTCTATTTTTTCTTTACCGGCGGCAAATCAGTGCAATGGCCGTGGGCTGCTTCAGCCGCAAGACCTACTGACTCACCCAGCGTTGGGTGCGGATGAATTGTTTTACCAATATCCACTGCATCAGCGCCCATCTCAATAGCCAAACATACTTCACCAATGAGATCGCCAGCATGCGTACCCACAATGCCACCACCAATAATGCGATGGGTAGTAGCATCAAAAATAAGTTTTGTGAAACCTTCGTCCCGACCATTTGCAATCGCTCGTCCACTCGCCGCCCATGGGAATAAGCCCTTCTCATAAGCGATTCCTTGAGCCTTACACTGCTCTTCTGTCAAGCCAGCCCAAGCTACTTCTGGATCGGTATAGGCAACAGATGGAATTTGCTTCGCATCGAAGTAGGATTTTTTTCCAGCAGCAGCTTCAGCGGCAACGTGACCTTCATGAACTGCCTTATGTGCCAACATGGGCTGTCCAACCAAGTCACCAATTGCAAAAATATTAGAGACGTTAGTACGCATTTGTTTGTCGACGGGAATAAAGCCGCGCTCATCCACCTGCACGCCTGCTTTACCGGCATCAATCTTCTTGCCATTTGGAGTGCGACCTACTGCAACCAATACCAAGTCATATGTCTGCGGTTCAGCTGGCGCATTCTCACCCTCGAAAGAAACTTGAATTCCATCAGGCTTTACTTCGGCCTTAGCGGCACGAGTCTTGAGCATAATTTTTTCAAAACGTCCTGCATTGAACTTCTCCCAGACTTTCTCTAAATCACGATCAGCGCCAGCCATCAGGCCATCCATCATCTCAGCGATATCAATACGTGAGCCAAGCGTACTGTAAACGGTGGCCATCTCTAAACCAATAATGCCGCCACCAATAACGAGCATGCGCTTTGGAATGCTCTTCAGTAGCAATGCGCCAGTACTGTCCACAATGCGTGGATCTTCTGGTAAGAAAGGTAATTTCACTGGCTGGCTGCCAGCAGCAATAATCGCCTTCTGAAAACGCACTACTTCTTTTTTGCCAGTGAGGTCCTGACCAGTGCCATCAGTTAACTCAACTTCGACATGGTTTACATCTAGAAATTTACCTAGACCACGCACCACTTTTACTTTACGAGCCTTTGCCATTCCAGCAAGACCGCCAGTCAATTTAGCGATGACCGACTCTTTGTAACCGCGTAATTGATCAATCTCGATCTTTGGCGCACCAAATGTAATGCCGTGCTTAGCCATGGTTTTAACTTCATCCATCACCGAGGTGGTATGCAGCAATGCTTTAGATGGAATACATCCAACATTCAAGCAAACGCCGCCCAAGGTTGGATAGCGCTCTACCAAGACGGTATTCATACCCAAGTCGGCGCTACGAAATGCTGCGCTATAGCCGCCAGGGCCAGCGCCGAGCACCAAGACTTCGCATTCATGATCAACCTTACCGCTGTACTGCCCCGCTACTGGAGCGTGTGCAATTGCAGCAGGCGTAGTTGGAGCGGCAGGTTTTGCTGTTGGAGCCGGTTGAGGCGCAGGCGCTGCACCACTCACTTCAATTTCAGCAATTACAGAACCTTTACTGACCTTGTCTCCAAGCTTGACAGCGATACTAGTCACAGTACCCGCAGCATCGGCTGGAACTTCCATGGTTGCCTTATCAGATTCAAGTACTAATAGTGGTTGCTCTTTTTCAATTACGTCGCCCACCTTAACCAGCACTTCAATGACTGGCACATCGGAATAGTCGCCAATATCCGGAACGAGGATCGTTTGCTTAGCCATGAATCCCCCTTACAGGCTGACGCGACGGAAGTCGGCCAAGAGCTGAGCAATGTAGACGTTAAAGCGTGTGGCTAACGCACCATCAATCACACGATGGTCTGCAGAGAGAGACAGTGGGCAAATGAGGCGTGGCACAAATTGCTTACCATCCCACACTGGCTTCATAGATGCTTTACTGACACCGATAATGGCAACTTCAGGAGCATTGACGATTGGTGAGAAATACGTACCACCGATACCGCCTAGCGATGAGATCGTAAAGCTAGCGCCCTGCATTTGGTCTGGCTTTAATTTGCCATCACGCGCAAGAGCGGCTAAATCTGAAGTCTCTTTAGCCAATTCAAAGATGCCTTTCTTATCAGCATCTTTAATTACTGGCACCACTAATCCGGTTGGAGTATCTGCTGCAAATCCAATGTTGAAATATTTCTTCAAAATTAGATCATCACCATCCAACGAGCTATTGAACTCTGGATATTTTTTCAACGCAGCGACTGCAGCCTTCATTAAGAAAGCGAGCATCGTAATCTTGACGCCCTGCTTCTCATTCTCTTTATTAGTAAGAACGCGGAATGCCTCTAAATCAGTAATATCAGCATCTTCGTGATAAGTCACGGCTGGGATCATCACCCAGTTACGGCCTAAATTGGCTGCAGTGAGTTTCTTAATACGATTGAGTGGTTGACGCTCGATCCCCCCAAACTTCGTGAAATCAACCTTTGGCCAAGGAATCAGATTCAGACCACCTAAACTACCACCACTAGAAGCAGCCGCGGGACTACCCGCACCCCCACTCATAGCCGCCTTCACAAATGCTTGGACATCCTCTTGGGTAATGCGGCCTTTAGGACCTGATCCTGCAACTTGCGTAATGGTAACGCCAAGCTCACGCGCAAACTTTCGCACGGATGGACTTGCATGACTGACAGCGGCATCTACTGGCGAAGGAGTATGACTAATTGGAGGAGGTGCTGGTGCACGTGCAATTGGAGGCTCTACAGCTTTTATTGCTGGTACTGCAGGAGCAGTCGCAACCGTAGAGGCAGTGGCTGCTACATTACCAGCCGCTCCACCTTCTAAGATCACTACGACCGAACCTTCAGAAAGGTTGTCACCTACTTTAACTTTAACTTCTTTCACCATGCCCGAGTGTGATGAGGGGACATCCATGGTGGCTTTATCAGACTCCAGCACCACGATAGATTGCTCTTTCTCAACCATATCGCCAGCCTTCACCAAGACTTCGATCACAGGCACATCTTTATAGTCACCGATATCCGGGACTTTGATTTCAATAGGGGCG
>CAITHY010000133.1 GCA_903892315.1 uncultured beta proteobacterium
GGCAAAGATTTGGATCGCTATCGCGCATTGATTGAGAAATTAGGTCTCCGTAAGTAATTCTTATCGGTATGCAATGCCATCTATCTTAGGGTTGTTTCTTCGCGGAATCAGTCTTAAGCAGATGGCATGTTTTTTTGGGCGCTTCAAGATTATTTGTGTAGGGGATTGTGTCATTCCAATGAGCTTCTGAAGGTTGATTCAGAGCCTCCCTGGAATGGCATCCCTTGTGATCTTAAATCGCTCCAGTGTTGTCGTGACACTGTTTTATCCCGCGACAAGCGTAAGGCTCATGTGAGTTTTACGTGAACAATTTGGAGAAGATCAGAATGACTATGTTTAAAAAAGCAGTAAAAAGTTTTCAATGGGGCAATCATCAGGTAACAATGGAAACAGGCGAGATCGCTCGTCAATCCGGTGGTGCCGTGATCGTTAACGTCGACGACACAGTAGTGATGGGTACTGTAGTTGCCTCTAAGTCTGCAAAGCCAGGCCAGTCATTTTTTCCATTGACTGTTGACTATTTAGAAAAAACATACGCTGCAGGTAAGATTCCTGGCGGCTTCTTCCGCCGTGAAGGTCGTCCATCAGAAGGCGAGACATTGATCTCTCGTTTGATCGATCGCCCATTGCGCCCACTGTTCCCAGAAGGCTTCTTGAACGAAGTTCAAGTAGTGGTTCATGTTTTGTCGATCAACCCTGATGTTCCATCTGATATTCCTGCCTTGATCGCTGCGTCTGCTGCCTTGGCCATTTCAGGCATTCCATTTGCTGGCCCTGTTGGTGCGGCACGCGTTGGTTACGCTAACGGTCAATACCTCTTGAACCCAACTCGTACAGAACAAACTACTAGCGAACTCGATTTGATCGTTGCTGGTACACAAGCTGCTGTATTGATGGTGGAGTCTGAAGCCAATCAGCTTTCAGAAGAAGTGATGTTAGGTGCAGTTGTGTACGGTCATGACCAAATGCAAACTGCGATTAACGCAATCAACGAATTGGTTTCAGAGGCTGGCAAGCCAGAGTGGGATTGGACTGCTGCCCCTAAAGATGAGCCATTTATTGCTAAGGTAACTGCATTGGCCGAAGCGCCATTGCGCGAAGCGTATCAAATTCGCCAAAAAGGCGCTCGTTCAGACAAGCTCAAAGAAATCTCTAAAACAGTTTTAGCTCAGCTATCTGAAGAAGGCGATGTCGACGCTGTTGCAGTCAGTGACATCATGTTTGAAATCGAAGCGAAGATTGTGCGCAGCCAGATTTTGAATGGCGAGCCACGTATTGATGGTCGTGACACACGCACTGTTCGTCCGATTGAAATTCGTAATGGCGTATTGCCACGCACACACGGCTCTGCATTGTTCACCCGTGGTGAAACACAGGCCTTAGTTGTGGCTACATTGGGTACAGCCCGCGACGAGCAAATTATTGATGCGCTCGAAGGTGAGTACCGCGATCGTTTCATGTTCCACTACAACATGCCTCCATTTGCAACAGGCGAAACTGGCCGCGTAGGTAGCCCTAAGCGTCGTGAAATTGGTCACGGTCGTTTGGCTAAGCGCGCATTGATTCCAGTATTACCAAGCGCGGAAGACTTTGCATACAGCATCCGTGTAGTTTCAGAAATTACTGAATCCAATGGTTCTTCTTCCATGGCTTCTGTCTGCGGCGGTTGTTTAGCAATGATGGACGCTGGCGTTCCTGTTAAGGCACACGTTGCTGGTGTTGCAATGGGCTTGATCCTTGACGGCAATCGTTTTGCTGTATTGACGGACATCTTGGGTGACGAAGATCACTTAGGAGATATGGACTTTAAAGTAGCCGGTACTGCTAACGGTATTACTGCTCTTCAGATGGATATTAAAGTTCAAGGCATTACTAAAGAAATCATGCAAGTGGCTTTAGCGCAAGCTAAAGAAGGCCGTTTGCATATCTTGAGCAAAATGCAAGACGCAATGGGTTCAGTTCGTACGGAATTGTCAGCTCATGCTCCACGGATGGTTTCTTTCAAGATCCATCCAGATAAGATTCGTGAAGTTATCGGCAAAGGCGGAGCAACTATCCAAGCCCTGACCAAAGAAACTGGTTGTAGCATCGACATTAAAGATGACGGTACTGTAACAATTGCATCTACTTCTGCTGAAGGTATGGCTGAAGCTAAAGCGCGTATCGAAGGCATTACTGCTGAAGCTGAGGTTGGTAAGATCTATGAAGGCCCAGTTGTGAAGTTGCTCGAGTTTGGTGCTTTGGTCAACATTCTTCCTGGTAAAGATGGTCTCTTACACATCTCTGAGATTTCTAATGAGCGCGTAAAAGAAGTTAAAGACTATTTGGCCGAAGGCCAAGTGGTTCGCGTGAAATTGCTTGCTGCTGACGAGCGCGGTCGTTTACGTTTGTCATTGAAGGCTGCGATGGCTGATGAAGGTGGCACGATTGCTCCTTTGGCTGGCGCTGCTGAAGTTGCTGTTGAGGCAGCTCCTGCATCTGGCGAAACCGCTTAAGCAATAATCAGCAGGAATATTTATGCGCGTTATTGAAATTAAGGAATTTGGTGCCCCAGAAATGCTGGTGCCAAATACCCGTCCTGATCTAGCAGCTCCCGCTGCTGGGACTGGTGAAATTTTGATCAAAGTTCTGGCAGCTGGAATTAATCGACCTGACGTTTTACAACGCAAGGGGCATTACCCAGTTCCAGCTGGCGCGTCTGATATTCCTGGTCTTGAAGTTGCTGGCGAAATCATAGGCGGTGATTTGGCTCATGCTGATAACGTATTTGGCTTCAAGGTAGGCGATAAGGTCTGCGCACTGGTTCAAGGAGGTGGTTACGCTGACTTGTGTGCTGCGCCTATAGCGCAGTGTTTGCCTTACCCCAAGGGGTTTACTGATCAAGAAGCAGCAGCCTTGCCTGAAACTTTTTATACCGTATGGAGCAACGTCTTCATGCGTGGTCAACTGGCTGATGGCGAGACATTATTGGTTCAGGGTGGCTCCAGCGGTATTGGAGTGACTGCAATCTTGATCGCCAAAGCCTTAGGTCATAAAGTATTTGTAACCGCTGGTACGGATGAAAAATGTGCTGCATGTGTAGCTTTGGGTGCCGATCTCGCCATTAATTACAAGACGCAAGATTTTGTAGAAGAAGTGAAGAAGGCGACTGAGGGTAAGGGCGTCAACGTCATTCTGGATATGGTTACCGGCGCTTATGTGCAAAAAGAAATTGACTGTCTTGCCGATGATGGTCGTATTGTGATTATTGCTATCCAAGGTGGATCAAAGGCAGAGGTCAGCACCAATCAGATTCTGCGTCGGCGCTTAACCATTACCGGTTCAACATTGCGTCCACGCCCAGTTTCATTTAAGAAGCAAATTACCAAACAACTTTTTGACAATG
Source organism: uncultured beta proteobacterium (assembly GCA_903892315.1). The sequence continues at coordinate 3,386 of CAITHY010000133.1, forward strand.
TTTGGCCTTTGCTCAATGCTGGCAAACTGAAACCAGTCATCTATAAAACGTTTTCGCTAGATCAAGCGGCGGATGCTCATGCATTAATGGAGTCATCTGAGCACGTTGGCAAAATTGTTTTAACTGTTTAGAAATATTCATTACCCACCATGCGACCACTCATCGTTATCGGCAATTGGAAAATGAATGGCAGTCTTGCAAGTAATCAAGACTGGATCAAGACCGTTGCCCGTGGCATGGAGCGTGGCATGCCATCAGGGCGTAAATATGCGGTGTGTCCGCCATTTCCATATTTATCCCAATGCGCACAATTAATCAAAGAGCATTCATTGGCTTTTCTGAATTTGGGTGCACAAGATGCATCAGCCCATAGTTCAGGCGCTTATACCGGTGAAGTTGCAGCCTCTATGCTCAAAGAGCTTGGATGTGTTTATGTGATCGTGGGGCACTCTGAGCGCCGTCAAATGCACCAAGAGGTGGATGAGTCCGTAGCCGCTAAAGCCCTTGAGGTATTAGACAATGGTATGACTCCGGTAATTTGTGTGGGTGAGACTGCTGATGAAAGAAATTCAGGTAGGGCTGAAGAGATTGTTTGTTCTCAGGTTGCCAAGCAAGTGGGTGTTTTGCAAGATCGTCTCGCTGACTGCTTAATTGCTTATGAGCCTGTATGGGCTATCGGCACAGGCAAAGTTGCGAGCGCCCAGGTTGCACAAGATATGCATCGTGCTATTCGCTTGCAATTGGCTGAATTTAATGAAGATGTGGCATCTCATGTTGGAATTTTGTATGGTGGCAGTGTCAAGCCTGATAATGCTGTTGAATTGTTTGCCATGCCAGATATTGATGGTGGATTGGTTGGGGGAGCATCTCTGAATCCCCAAGACTTTCTAGCCATATGTCAGGCATAGACTTTTTATTTGGAGATATGTTGTGGAATTGTTTAAGACACTATTGATCGTATTACAGGTAATTTCAGCTTTGGCTGTCATTCTATTGGTGCTGTTGCAGCAAGGCAAAGGCGCTGATATGGGTGCAGCCTTTGGCTCGGGTTCTTCTGGCAGCCTCTTTGGCGCTAGCGGTTCCGCTAATTTCCTGTCTCACGCAACCGCTGTTTTTGCAGCTGTTTTCTTTATTTGTACATTGGGTATTACTTGGATTGGTAATAAAAAGGAAGTGAGTCCTGGAGTCCTTTCAGGAACTGTAGCGCCGGCAGCAACGCCAGCTGTTCCGGTAGCTCCAGCGCAGGATCCAAGTAAACCAGCAGTTCCTAGGTAAAAAAGTAAGTTTTTACAGATTTTCTAGCCCAGATTTTGGGGTAGTGCACTTGTGCAATGCAGTAGAATTGACGGGTTTTACAAGATGCCGACGTGGTGAAATTGGTAGACACGCTATCTTGAGGGGGTAGTGGCTTAGGCTGTGCGAGTTCGAGTCTCGCCGTCGGCACCAATAATGGGTATTGATAAGCATTTTTTTGCTCTAAATCAATGTCCTATGTAGTGGAATAAGTAATAATTTGTTGTTTTTAGGATTTACCGGACAATCGAATCAGGGCTATTTTGAATCTCGCTAATTACTTTCCTGTTCTGCTTTTTATCCTCGTAGGTATTGGGGTGGGATTAGTCCCCATGTTCCTCGGAAAAATCTTGGCTCCTTCAAAGCCTGACGCTGAAAAACTCTCTCCTTATGAGTGCGGTTTTGAGGCCTTCGAAGATGCACGTATGAAGTTTGACGTGCGTTATTACTTAATCGCCATTCTCTTTATCTTATTTGACTTAGAAACTGCATTCCTATTTCCTTGGGGCGTGGCTTTGCGTGATATTGGATGGCTTGGCTATGCCTCTATGGTGATTTTCCTCTTGGAATTCATTGTGGGATTTGTGTATATCTGGAAAAAGGGCGCTCTCGACTGGGAGTGATAGATATGGCATTAGAAGGCGTACTTAAAGAAGGTTTTGTAACCACCACTGCGGATCAGTTAATTAATTGGACGCGTAATGGCTCTTTATGGCCAATGACCTTTGGTCTGGCTTGCTGTGCGGTTGAAATGATGCATGCGGGTGCTTCCCGTTATGACTTAGACCGTTTTGGTGTGGTGTTCCGTCCCTCTCCACGTCAGTCAGACTTGATGATAGTTGCAGGCACGCTATGCAACAAGATGGCTCCTGCATTGCGCAAGGTTTACGACCAAATGCCAGAACCGCGCTGGGTAATTTCCATGGGTTCTTGTGCCAATGGCGGTGGCTACTACCATAACTCCTATTCAGTAGTTCGCGGTTGCGATCGTATTGTTCCTGTGGATATTTATGTTCCGGGTTGCCCTCCAACTGCAGAGGCGCTGATCTACGGAATTATTCAGCTGCAATCGAAGATTGCTCGCACGAGCACGATTGCGCGGAAGGCTTAAGTGATGTCAGATCGTTTAATTCAATTAGCGGCCAACTTAGAAAAAGTATTGGGTAAGCGCGCTAAATCCATTGAGATTGCATTGGGTGAAGTCACTGTAGTTGTTAATGCAGATACTTATTTTGAATCTGCTATGTTGTTGCGCGATGATCCTGCGCTTGCTTTTGAGCAGTTAATTGATCTTTGTGGTGTTGATTACCAAGAATTTCGTGATGGCGCATGGAGCGGTCTACGTTTCGGCGTTGTTAGCCATCTATTGTCTTTGCAACACAACTGGCGTTTGCGTGTTCGAGTATTTGCTCCAGACGATTCTTATCCAGTTGTTGCTTCACTAACGCCAGTTTGGGCTGCGGCTAATTGGTTTGAGCGTGAAGCTTTCGATCTTTACGGCATTCTGTTTGACGGTCATGATGATTTGCGTCGTATTCTGACTGACTATGGCTTTATTGGCCATCCGTTTAGAAAAGATTTCCCAATCAGCGGCAATGTGGAAATGCGTTACGACCCAGAGTTAAAACGTGTTGTCTATCAACCGGTCACGATTGAGGCTCGCGAAATTACTCCACGTATCGTTCGTGAAGAGCAGTACGGAGGCCCGATTTAAGTCATGGCACAAATTAAGAACTACACCCTCAATTTTGGACCTCAGCATCCTGCGGCGCACGGCGTATTACGCTTAGTGCTTGAGCTTGATGGCGAGGTAATTCAGCGTGCTGATCCGCATATCGGTTTATTGCATCGCGCCACTGAAAAATTAGCTGAAACACGTACTTGGATTCAAAACGTCCCATATATGGATCGTTTGGATTACGTTTCAATGATGTCCAATGAGCATGCTTATGTCATGTCCATTGAAAAATTGCTGCAAGTCGATGTTCCATTGCGCGCTCAATACATTCGCGTGATGTATGACGAATTGACTCGCTTGCTGAATCATTTGCTCTGGATTGGTTGTCATGGTCTGGACGTTGGTGCAATGGCGGTCTTCTTATATGCTTTCCGTGATCGCGAAGATATCTTTGACATGTACGAGGCCGTATCCGGTGCCCGTATGCATGCTGCTTACTATCGTCCAGGTGGCGTCTATCGTGACTTGCCTGATCAGATGGCTCAGTACACCAAAAACAAAATTCGCAGCACATCTGCCATCAAGCGTTTAAATGAAAACCGCAGTGGTACATTGCTGGACTTCATCGAGCAATTTACCAATGGCTTCGATGCCAATGTGGATGAGTATTGCAACCTCCTTACAGATAACCGTATTTGGAAGCAACGTTTAGTCAATATCGGCATAGTGACTCCAGAACGCGCCTTGCAACTTGGTTTCACTGGCCCAATGTTGCGTGGCTCTGGCATCGAGTGGGATTTGCGCAAGAAGCAGCCATATGAAGTTTACGACCGCTTAGATTTCGATATTCCAGTAGGTGTCAATGGCGATTCTTATGATCGTTATTTGGTGCGCATGGAAGAGATGCGCCAATCTAATCGCATCATCAAACAGTGCGTAGCTTGGTTAAAAGCAAATCCAGGCCCTGTCATGAGTGATAACCATAAGGTTTCTCCGCCAAAGCGTGTGGATATGAAAACCAATATGGAAGAGTTGATTCACCATTTCAAATTATTCACCGAAGGTATTCATGTTCCTGATGGTGAGGCTTACTCTGCCGTTGAGCATCCTAAGGGTGAATTCGGTATCTACTTGATTTCTGATGGTGCAAACAAGCCCTACCGCATGAAGATTCGTGCGCCTGGTTTTGTGCATTTGTCAGCTATGGATGAAATGTCACGTGGTCACATGTTGGCTGATGCAGTAACCATTATTGGTACCCAAGATATTGTGTTCGGGGAGATTGACCGCTAATTAGGCGTGCCAAGGAATATTTAATGACTACCACTCTTCAACTATCTGATAAAACGCTAGCTGATATTCATCGCAATATCGCCAAGTATCCCGCTGAGCACAAACAGTCTGCTGTAATGGCATGTTTAATTGCTGCTCAAACTGAGGTAGGCTGGGTTTCCCCTGAAGTCATTGAAACAGTTGCCCAGATTTTAGAAATGCCAAGCATTGCTGTTGATGAGGTGGCTACTTTCTACAATATGTACAACACCAAGAAAATTGGTAAATACAAATTGGTGATCTGCACTAATTTGCCATGTCAATTAACTCATGGTGAAACTGCTGCCACCTATTTAAAAGAAACTCTTGGTATTGGCTACAACGAAACTACGCCTTGTGGAACCTTTACTCTAAAAGAGGGTGAGTGCATGGGTGCCTGTGGTGACTCACCTGTCATGCTGGTGAACGACAAGCGCATGTGCAGCTTTATGAGCAAAGAGAAGATTGATGCTTTGTTAAATGAATTGCGTGCAGAAGGGAAAGCAGCATGACCAGCTTGCACGATCGTCATATTAAGCCTTTAATTCTCGCAGGATTAAATGGGGGTAACTGGCGTCTAAAGGATTACGAAAGTCGTGGCGGCTATCAACAGCTACGTCGTTTAATTAACGATAAAGTTTCTCCAGATGCCATCATTGCAGAATTAAAAGCTTCTTCATTACGTGGTCGTGGTGGTGCAGGCTTTCCGACAGGTTTGAAGTGGAGCTTTATGCCGCGTCAATTCCCGGGGCAAAAATATTTAGTTTGCAATAGCGATGAAGGTGAGCCGGGTACCTTTAAAGACCGTGACATCATGCGCTATAACCCACACGCTTTGATCGAAGGTATGATCATTGGTGCCTACACAATGGGTATAACAGTTGGTTATAACTACATCCACGGTGAAATCTGGGATGTCTATTCACGCTTTGAAGAGGCGCTTGAAGAGGCTCGCGCAGCTGGATATTTGGGTGACAAAATTTTAGGAAGCGATTTCTCCTTTCAGCTGCATGCCTCCCCAGGTTGGGGTGCTTACATTTGCGGTGAAGAAACAGCTTTGCTTGAATCTTTAGAGGGTAAAAAAGGTCAGCCACGCTTTAAGCCACCATTTCCTGCAAGTTTTGGTTTGTATGGCAAGCCAACCACAATCAATAACACTGAAACATTTGCTGCTGTGCCATTTATTTTGGCCATTGGTGGTCCAGCCTATTTAGAGCTTGGTAAACCCAATAATGGTGGAACCAAAATTTTCTCCGTTTCGGGTGATGTAGTTCATCCAGGCAATTATGAAATTCCTTTGGGAACTCCATTTGCAGAGCTATTAAAACTGGCTGGTGGTATGCGTGATGGTGTGGCTTTAAAGGCGGTGATTCCTGGCGGATCTTCTGCACCCGTTGTCCCTGGTGCGCAGATGATGGATCTGACGATGGATTACGACAGTATTGCAAAAGCAGGATCCATGCTGGGTTCAGGTGCCGTGATCGTAATGAACGAAACGCGTTGTATGGTTCGTGCCTTAGAGCGCTTGTCTTATTTCTATCATGAAGAATCATGTGGTCAGTGCACGCCATGTCGCGAGGGTACGGGTTGGTTATGGCGGATTGTTCACCGTATTGAACATGGTCAAGGGCGCCCAGAAGATTTGGACCTTCTAAATGACGTTGCCGCCAATATCCAAGGTCGCACGATTTGCGCTTTAGGTGATGCGGCTGCAATGCCAGTACGCGGTATGTTGAAGCATTACATGGATGAATTTGCGTATCACGTAGAACATAAGCGCTGCTTAGATTCTGCAAAACCTTTATAAAGATTTAGAGCACGGGATATCTAAAAGTGAGCATGGTAGAAATCGAATTAGATGGTAAGGCTGTAGAAGTTCCGCAGGGTTCGATGGTGATGCACGCCGCGAACAAGCTCGGCACCTACGTTCCTCACTTCTGCTATCACAAGAAGTTATCGATTGCCGCTAACTGCCGCATGTGCCTAGTTGAGGTTGAGAAAGCTCCTAAACCATTGCCTGCTTGCGCTACACCGGTCACTCAGGGAATGAAGGTATTTACGCATTCTGCTAAAGCTGTAGAAGCGCAGCGCTCTGTAATGGAGTTTCTTTTAATTAACCACCCTTTGGATTGTCCGATTTGTGATCAGGGCGGTGAGTGCCAGTTACAAGATTTAGCAGTAGGTTACGGTAAGTCAAACTCTCGCTACGATGAAGAAAAGCGTGTTGTTTTCCATAAGAATGTAGGCCCATTGATCTCCATGCAGGAGATGACTCGTTGCATTCATTGCACACGTTGCGTTCGTTTTGGCCAAGAAGTTGCCGGTGTGATGGAATTGGGTATGGTCAACCGTGGTGAGCATTCTGAGATTACTACTTTTGTTGGTCAGACAGTGGACTCAGAGTTATCCGGAAACATGATTGATTTGTGTCCAGTTGGAGCTCTGACTAGCAAGCCATTTCGCTATGCTGCTCGTACTTGGGAGCTCGGGCGCAAACGTTCAGTGAGCCCACATGATAGTTTGGGCGCAAATACTACGGTCCAGACCAAAGCCAATAAAGTCATGCGTGTAGTTGCTTTGGAAAACGAGGCGATTAATGAATGTTGGATTAGTGATCGTGATCGCTTCTCCTATGAAGGTTTAAATAGTGCTGACCGCATTACTACACCAATGGTGAAGCAGGGTGGTCAGTGGTTAGAAACAGATTGGCAGTCAGCTTTAGATTACGTTGCCCATTCTCTGAAAACAATTTCTGCTGAAAGTGGTCCAGAGTCGGTTGGTGCCTTGGCTCATCCAATATCCAGTACAGAAGAATTGCACCTCTTACAAAAGATGGTTCGTGGATTGGGCTCTAATCAAGTTGAAACTCGTTTGCGTCAGACTGATGTGAAAGCTGCTGCAGTTGCCCCTTGGTTGGGAATGCCAGTCGCTAAGATCAATGAATTAGATCGTATATTAATAATTGGCAGCTTCCTGCGTAAAGACCAGCCTGTATTGGCGGCACGTATTCGTACTGCCAGCAAGCGCGCCTTGCAAGTATTGCGTATTGATGCAGGTGGTGATGACTGGTTGATCCCAGGTAGCGGCATTTCTGCGGCCCCAAGTGCATGGTTGAATACTTTGAGTGAAGTTGCACTCGCTATTGCAAAAGCAAAGTCAGTAGCAGCGCCGGCAGGAACATTTAACTTAGCTATTTCTCCTGCGGCGCAGAAGATTGCCGATAGCTTGCTTTCTGGTGAGTCCACTGCTGTATTGCTTGGTTCTGCTGCTATTGCACATCATCATGCCTCCGATCTTCATGTCATGGCGCAATTTATTGCTGAGCAGACTGGTGCTACCTTAGGTTTCTTGCCAGTTGGTGGTAATGCAGTAGGCGCATCTTTAGTTAATGCTAACGGTGCTGGTGTTGATTCAGTTCTGTCCGGTGATCGTCGTGCTGTTATCTTGATGAATATCGAGCCAGATGCAGATCTACCTAACCCAATAGCAGCTCGTGCAGCATTGGCAAGGGCTAATACAGTTATCGCATTGAGTGCCTATAAGAGTGCCGATTTAATGGATGTTGCTGATGTCATTTTGCCTATCTCTGCATTCTCAGAAACTGTCTCTACCTTTGTAAATTTAGAAGGCAGGGTTCAAACAGTCCAGCCTTCAGTGAAGCCTTTGGGTGATTCTCGTCCAGCCTGGAAAGTATTGCGTGTACTGGGTGGACTCTTAGGTTTAGATGGATTCTTGTTTAATGCTCCCGAGGAAGTGCTGGGAGAGGCGTTGGATGATAGATATTGCAATCGCCTCAATAACAAAGCTTCAAGCGCTTCTATTGCCAATGGAAATTTAGCGCCATTTAATGGCCTCGAGCGTTTGGCTGATGTCAATATTTATGCCGGCGACCAAATTGTGCGTCGTTCTTCAGCATTGCAATTAACGCGTGATGCTAAGCGCGGTAATCACGTTGGCTTGAATAAAAATACATTCACTGAATTGAGTCTCAAAGAAGGCGATGCAGTTCGCGTTACTCAAGGAACTCATTCCATTGATATGCCGGCTACTTTAGAAGTAAATCTAGCGCCAGGTGCCGTCAGAATCTCTGCGGGCACAATGGCTAGTGCGAAATTGGCATCGATGTTTGGTCCAGTAACTGTAAGTAAGGCATAGGGGGCGAGATGGATAATTTCTTGAACCTTATTACCACTCAGGGTGAGGCTACTTTTGGCTCGCTCTGGCCTTTAGTGTGGGCTTTAATACGGATTGTCATCATCGTATTGCCAATGTTTGGTTGCGTTGCCTATCTCACCCTTTGGGAAAGAAAGTTGATTGGCTGGATGCATATTCGTCTTGGTCCGAATCGTGTCGGACCTTTGGGTTTACTGCAGCCAATTGCTGATGCTTTGAAGCTTTTAATGAAGGAGATCATTGCTCCCGCTCAAGCAAGTAAGGTTTTGTACTTTATTGCACCGATCATGGTGATCATGCCTGCTTTTGCTGCTTGGGCCGTTATCCCATTTCAGGCAAAGATGGTTTTGGCTGATGTAAACGCAGGTTTGCTATACATCATGGCCATTTCTTCTATTGGTGTTTATGGTGTCATCTTGGCTGGTTGGTCATCTAACTCTAAATATCCATTCCTCGGCGCAATGCGCGCATCTGCACAAATGATCTCTTATGAGATTGCAATGGGTTTTGCTTTGGTAACCGTCTTGCTTACCTCGGGTTCTTTGAACTTAAGCTCCATCGTTGCATCTCAAGAGCAGGGCTACTTTGCTAGCATGGGCCTGAACTTCCTTTCATGGAATTGGCTGCCTTTATTGCCGATGTTCTTGATTTACTTTATTTCTGGTGTTGCTGAAACAAACCGCCATCCATTTGACGTAGTTGAGGGTGAATCTGAGATTGTTGCCGGCCATATGGTTGAGTATTCAGGCATGTCTTTTGCGATGTTCTTCTTGGCTGAATATGCCAACATGATTTTGATTGCAGCAGTTGCATCCATTATGTTCTTAGGCGGTTGGTTGCCTATTGTGGATTTGCCAATCTTGCGTGATATTCCAGGATTCTTCTGGCTGTTTGGCAAAACCTTCTTCCTTTTGTCTTGTGTGATTTGGTTACGCGCAACATTGCCACGCTACCGCTATGACCAAATCATGCGCCTTGGTTGGAAAATCTTTATTCCCATCTCAGTTTTCTGGGTGGTTGTTATCGGCGCGTGGGTTGTCTCCCCATGGAATATTTGGAAATAAGTTGATAAATCATGTTTAAGAAAATTTCCCAGTTCCTTGATAGCTTGATGCTAAGAGACATCTTGGTTGGTATGTCCATTACTGGTCGTTATCTCTTCAAGCCAAAAATTACCGTTCAGTATCCAGAAGAAAAGACGCCTTTATCCAGCCGCTTCCGCGGTTTACATGCGCTCCGCCGTTATGAAAACGGCGAAGAACGTTGTATTGGTTGCAAGTTATGCGAAGCAGTTTGCCCGGCATATGCGATCACTATTGAAACTGCTGAACGTGATGACGGTACTCGTCGCACTAGTCGCTATGACATTGATCTTACAAAATGTATTTTCTGCGGCTTCTGTGAAGAGGCTTGTCCTGTAGATGCCATTGTTGAAACAAATATTTTTGAATATTTCGGTGATAAGCGCGGTGATTTGTATTTCACTAAAGATATGCTTTTAGCTGTGGGTGATAAGTATGAAAAAGATATTGCCGCTAACCGTGCAGCTGATGCACCTTACCGTTAATCGAAGCGAGCTTAACTAATATGACATTCGATCCATCTACTTTATTCGCCATGTTCTTTTATGGCTTTGCAGGCTTATTGGTGATCTCCGCTATCCGGGTGATTACGGCTCGCAACCCAGTGCATGCAGCCCTGTTCTTAGTATTGGCGTTCTTTTGTGCATCAGGTCTTTGGATGTTGCTCAAGGCTGAGTTCTTGAGCTTGGCCCTGATATTGGTTTATGTTGGCGCAGTGATGGTTTTGTTCCTCTTCGTGGTGATGATGTTGGACTTAGATATTGAGCATTTACGTCGTGACTTTAAAAAATTTCTACCCGTTGCTTTTTTGATGGGTGCAGTTATCGTGCTTGAATTATCGATCGTCATTATTCGTAGTTTTATAGGTACCAATGCTCCAGTACAACCTATGCCAGAAGAGATGACGGCTAACAATACCCAGGCTTTAGGTATGTTGATTTTTGTGGATTACGTTTACGCTTTCGAAGTTGCTGGCGTGATCTTGTTAGTTGCCATTATTGCTGCGGTAGCGTTGACATTGCGTAATCGCAAAGATTCCAAGTCGCAAAATATTCACGAGCAAGTGAATGTCATTGCTGCAGATCGCATGCGCATCGTGAAAATGGGCTCAGATATGGCTGCAAAGCAAGATTTAAGGGGAGAGAAGAAATGACCATCACTCTCGCTCATTATTTAGTGCTGAGTGCGATCTTATTCGCAACCAGTGTCATTGGTATTTTTCTAAATCGAAAGAATGTCATCGTATTGCTGATGGCAATTGAGTTGATGCTTCTTTCGGTGAACATGAACTTTGTAGCTTTCTCCCATTATTTGGGAGACATGGCTGGTCAAGTGTTTGTATTCTTTATTTTGACTGTGGCAGCTGCTGAAGCGGCTATCGGTTTGGCAATTTTGGTAGTGCTCTTCCGTAAGGTTGACACTATTAATGCCGATGATCTTGACCACCTAAAAGGCTAGTCATGCAATTGACCTTAAACATTCCCGTACTCTGCGCCATTCCTTTGGCGCCGCTAGTAGGCTCCATCATTGCTGGTTTCTTTGGCACCAAACTAGGCGGTAACCGCATTGGCCATGGCGCCAGTCAGTTTGTAACTATTTTGGGTGTAACCATTGCATTTGTTCTTTCCTGCAATGTATTGGTTCAAGTGATGGATGGCTTCTATTTCAATGGGACTGTTTACCATTGGATGCAGTTGGGTGAGCTTAATTTAGATATTGGCTTCTTAATTGATCCCTTGACAGCAACCATGATGTGCGTTGTGACCTTTGTATCATTGATGGTTCATATCTATACCATTGGCTATATGCACGGTGAGGAGGGCTATAACCGCTTCTTCTCCTATATTTCTTTATTCACCTTCGCGATGTTGATGTTGGTGATGAGTAATAACTTGTTGCAGCTTTTCTTCGGCTGGGAAGCTGTGGGAGTAGTTTCTTATTTATTGATTGGCTTCTACTTTGAGCGTCAATCGGCCGTATTTGCGAATATGAAAGCCTTCTTAGTTAACCGTGTTGGCGACTTTGGCTTCATTCTGGGCATAGGTATTTTGTTAGCCAGCACAGGCTCGATGCAATATGACGTGATCTTTTCTCAGAATTCGGCATTAGCAGCCCAAACATTGCCTGGTACTAGCTGGAATTTGATGACAGTTGCTTGTATCTGTTTATTTGTCGGTGCAATGGGCAAGTCAGCCCAATTCCCATTACACGTTTGGCTGCCGGATTCAATGGAAGGCCCAACACCGATCTCCGCATTGATTCATGCTGCAACGATGGTTACCGCTGGTATTTTCATGGTGTCACGGATGTCCCCGCTATTCGAGCTTTCGGATGCAGCGCTAAGCTTTATCTTGGTAATTGGCTCAATCACCGCACTCTTTATGGGTTTCCTCGGTATCGTGCAAAACGATATCAAGCGCGTAGTGGCTTATTCAACCCTGTCTCAGTTGGGTTATATGACGGTCGCATTGGGTGTTTCAGCTTATCCAGTGGCTATCTTCCATTTGATGACCCACGCCTTCTTTAAGGCGCTGTTATTTCTTGCTGCAGGTAGTGTGATTCTTGGGATGCATCACGAACAAGATATGCGTAAGATGGGTGGCCTGTGGAAATATATGCCCATTACTTGCTTAATGATGTTATTGGGTAACCTGGCTTTAGTCGGCACTCCGTTCTTCTCAGGCTTCTATTCAAAAGACTCCATCATTGAAGCGGTGGCTACAAGTCATATTCCCGGCTCAGGTTTTGCCTACTTTGCAGTAATGGCTAGCGTATTCGTTACAGCTTTGTATTCTTTCCGTTTATATTTTTATGTATTCCACGGTAAAGCACGTTGGGGTCATGATGATCATGCGCATGACCATCATCATGATCACGCAGAGCAGGGCGACGATCATGCCCATCATGGTTTGGCTCCAGGTCAAAAGCCCCATGAATCGCCATTTGTTGTGACTTTGCCATTGATTCTTTTGGCCATTCCATCTGTCATCATTGGTTTCTATACGATTTCCCCGCTACTCTTTGGCACCTACTTTGGTGATTCGATATTTATTGACTTAGCTCGCCATCCGGTAATGAAAGAGCTGGAAGATGAATTCCATGGTCCGGTTGCAATGGCCATTCATGCATTCACATCGCCAGTATTGTTGCTGGTAGTACTGGGTGTTCTGACTGCTGCTATTGGATATCTGTGGGCACCAAAGTTACCGGGCAAGGTTGCAGAAACTTTTGCGCCTATCAAGAAATTATTTGATAACAAGTATTACCTCGATGAAATTAACCAAGCTGTGTTTGCTAAAGGTCTTATTTGGATTGGAAGTTTCTTATGGCATCGCGGTGATCAAAAGATCATCGATGGTTTCTTTGTCAATGGCAGTGCGCATGCAGTAGGGCGCTTTGCTGGAGTAATTCGTCATTTGCAATCCGGTTATCTGTACCACTATGCCTTCGCAATGATTGCAGGCCTAGCGGTATTGTTAGCTTGGGTTTTGTATGCTTACCTGCCTTTTGTTCGTTAGGCCTTTGTTACTTAAGTAGCCACTATGATTCTTTCTTACGCCATTTGGACCCCGATTGTCTTTGGACTCATGATTTTGTTTTATGGGTCTGAAAAGTCAACTGCTGGTGTACGCTGGTTGACCTTGATTGGAGCTGTTCTCAGCTTTATTGCTACTCTTCCGTTATTAATTAATTTTGATATCGCTAACCCTGGAATGCAGTTCGTTGAAAAAATCAGCTGGATTCCGCGTTACGATATTAACTACTATCTTGGTATTGACGGTATTTCTGTTTGGTTCATCGTTCTGACAGCATTCATCAACATCATTGTGGTGATTGCAGCCTGGGAGGTGATTCAAACTAAGGTATCGCAATATATGGCCTCATTCATGATCCTATCTGGATTGATGATCGGCGTATTTTGTGCCCTTGATGCATTGTTGTTCTACGTTTTCTTTGAGGCGACATTGATTCCGATGTACATCATCATTGGTATATGGGGCGGTCATAACCGTATTTATGCGGCATTCAAATTTTTCTTGTATACATTGCTTGGCTCCTTACTTACTTTGATTGCCATGCTGTACTTGTACAACGTGACTAATACTTTTGATATCTTGGCTTGGCAAAATGCTCGCTTAGATATTGTTGAGCAGATCCTATTGTTTGCAGCATTCTTTATGGCATTTGCTGTAAAGGTTCCCATGTGGCCATTGCACACTTGGTTGCCAGATGTGCACGTTGAGGCGCCAACTGGTGGCTCAGTAGTCTTGGCTGCGATTATGTTGAAACTGGGTGCCTATGGATTCCTGCGATTCTCTTTACCAATTGCCCCAGATGCAAGTCAATATTTGGGCCCGTTTGTCATTTTCTTGTCATTGGTAGCGGTAATTTATGTGGGTGCAGTTGCGCTTGTCCAAAAGGACATGAAAAAGCTGGTTGCCTACTCTTCTGTGGCTCACATGGGATTTGTGACTTTAGGCTTCTTCCTCTTTAGTCCACTGGGTATTGAGGGCGGAATTGTGCAGATGATTTCACACGGTTTTGTAGCTGGTGCCATGTTCTTATCCATCGGGGTTCTATACGACCGCATGCATACACGCCAAATTGCTGATTACGGTGGCGTTGTTCACCGCATGCCTGCATTTACTGCATTTGCAGTATTAATGGCGATGGCCAACTGTGGTTTACCAGCTACCTCAGGCTTTGTTGGTGAGTTCATGGTAATTTTGGCTGCCGTTGATTATGATTTTGTGATCGGTATCTTGGCTGCTACAGCGCTGATCTTAGGTGCTGCTTATTCCTTGTGGATGGTAAAGCGCGTATTTTTCGGCACCGTTAATAACGCTCATGTTGAAGAATTGAAAGATTTGAACGGTCGCGAATATTTCTTGATGGCAGTCCTTTCAATCTGTGTAATTGGTATGGGCGTCTATCCAAAGCCATTTACTGACATCATTCATCCAGCTGTAATTAATCTGTTGCAGCATGTTGCTGTCAGCAAACTCTGAGTAAGTACAAATGCAAGCATTCGACCTATACGCCATCCTGCCGGAACTTGTTTTACTCGTAGCAACCTGCTTGTTATTAGTTGCTAGCGTTTATGTTCGCGAAAGAGTGACATCAACACCTGGTGTTGAACAAGATATCTTCCATACTCCTCGCGGAGTGGGTTTTGTGTATTTTTTCTCACTCATCTTATTGGCCTATCTGATTTTTTCATTTATTGGACGCATGGGCGATCCAGCGCTCGTAGCCATGAATGGCTTATTTCAGTCGGACCCATTCTCAAACTTGCTCAAGGCATGTTCATGTATCGCTGTACTGGTAAGTTTGGTTTATTCCAAGCAATATTTGATGGATCGAGCTTTATTTCGCCCTGATTTTATTGTCCTAGCTCTACTTGCTTTGCTTGGCCAGTTTGTATTGATCTCTGGCGCCAATCTATTGACCTTATATCTAGGCTTGGAGCTCATGGCTTTGCCTACGTATGCTTTGGTTGCTATGCGCCATAGCAGTGAGAAGAGTGTGGAGGCCGGCATTAAGTACTTTATCCTGGGCGCATTAGCATCGGGCTTTTTGCTTTATGGCATGTCAATGCTCTACGGTGTTACTGGTTCACTTGATCTCATTGAGATCTTCAAAACAGTTGCTGATCCCCGCGTAAATCATTTGGTGATGGCTTTTGGTTTGGTATTTATTGTTGCTGGCTTGGCCTTTAAGTTGGGTGTTGTGCCATTTCACATGTGGGTACCTGACGTTTATCAAGGCGCACCAACGGCGGTGACATTGATGATTGCTGCGGCTCCTAAATTGGCTGCATTTGCTTTGTTGTTCCGCTTATTGGTTAATACTTTATTGCCTTTATTGGGTGACTGGCAGCCGATGCTAGTCTTGCTCGCAGCTCTATCACTGGTTGTTGGTAACGTCACTGCGATTGCACAAACCAATATCAAGCGCATGCTCGCTTATTCTGCGATTGCGCAAATGGGCTTTGTACTCTTGGGTATGCTGTCCGTATTTGATGATCATGCATTTAGTGCTGCGATGTTCTATGCCATTACCTATGTATTAACCACGCTAGGTACCTTCGGTTTATTAATGGCGTTGTCCTGCAAGGGCTATGACTGCGAAACTTTAGATGGTTTAAAGGGGCTCAATAAAAAGCATCCCTGGTTTGCTTTTATTGGCCTGGTCATGATGTTCTCTCTGGCCGGCATTCCACCTACAGTTGGATTTGCCGCTAAGTTAGGCGTATTGGAAGCGTTGGTGGATGCGCAGCATACATTCTTGGCTGTAATCGCAGTGATCGCCTCTTTAATTGGTGCGTTCTACTACCTCAGAGTGGTTAAGGTAATGTACTTTGATGAGCCTGAACATGAGATTGCTGTTTCTGGATCCGGTTTTGCCAAAGGGCTCTTAAGTCTTAATAGTATTTTGGTTTTAGCTATCGGCATTGTTCCTGCTGGCTTAATGAGCCTTTGCTTGGATGCCATGCGCCGGACATTACTGGGATCCTAATAAGAATCCATATCTAGCGAAAGGCTCCGCAAGGGGCCTTTATTGTTTTAGTTGCCATTAAAATGACATTCAATTTAGTTAAGCTGAATTACTCAATCACAGACGAAACAATCAACAAAACTCATGACTGAAAAATCATTTAAAGATTTGCCAATAGGAGATGCGCATTTGCGTGAGGAGCGCTTATCAGGAGAAGATATTTATGGCGGCATCTTCTTGCACTTGAAGCGAGATACTGTTTCATTACCTGATGGTGAGCAAGCTATTCGTGAATATTTAACGCATCCTGGCGCAGTTGCAATTCTTGCAATATTGAATGATGGCAGGATTCTCCTGGAGCGCCAATTTCGTTACCCGATTACAAAAACTTGTATAGAAATTCCAGCGGGTAAATTGGATCCTAAAGAAGATCGCCTGATTTGTGCGCAGCGAGAGCTCGAAGAAGAAACTGGGTATACCGCAAAAAAATGGAGCTTTATTCGCCGCATTCATCCAGTGATTTCCTACTCAACCGAGTTCATTGATATTTATCTAGCTGAAGATCTGATCCCCGGAAAAAGTCACCTCGATGATGAGGAGTTTTTGGATGTCTTTGCCGCCCCATTGGAGCAGTTGATAGACTGGGTTGAGGGTGGTGTGATTACAGACGTCAAAACTACGATTGCTAGTTATTGGTTAGATCGCTATCGCAGGGGTTTGGTGAAGCCGCATCCAATTGAATAGGGAATATTCAAACCCGATTAAAATAGGGGTATTGAATTTATCATTTTTGCCCTTATATACGTTTTATGAAAGTCTATAACTTAGCCTGCCCTCTTGAACATCGTTTTGAAGGGTGGTTTGCCTCGGAAGAGGATTGTCTTGCTCAGCAAGACAAGGGCATGCTTGCGTGCCCCGTATGCGACAGTACGGAAATTACCCGCATGCCCTCAGCCCCACATATTGGTAAATCATCCTCTACCGAGTTGGCGGTTCCCAAATCAGAATCCGAAAGCATGAGCGGAGGTGTTGTTGCACTCACTGGTAGCGATCATTCTCAGCTTGAAGCCCAAGTGCAGGCCGCCTTCTTAAAAGGCATGAGAGAGTTAATGGGCCGCTCAGAGGATGTTGGCAATTCTTTTGCCGATGAAGCCAGAAAAATTCATTACAAAGAATCCCCTGAGAGAAGTATTCGTGGGCAAACTACATTTGATGAGGCTGAAGCCTTAAGAGAAGAGGGTATCGACGTGCTCTCGATGCCCATGATTTCCGCTCTTAAAAACACACTTCAGTAATCTTTCCGCTTCATCTTGGCAAATAAAAAAGCGATCCAAAGATCGCTTTTTTAATCATCACTACCTGATATTACTTAGAGGTAGGCATTACAAACTCAGCCCCTTTGGCGATGCTTTCAGGCCAGCGTTGCATGACGCTCTTCTGCTTAGTATAGAAACGTACACCTTCTTTGCCGTATGCATGCATATCGCCAAAGATCGATTTTTTCCATCCGCCAAAGCCGTGCCATGCCATCGGCACTGGAATAGGAACGTTAATACCAACCATACCTACTTGTACACGTCGGGCAAATTCACGCGCAATATTGCCATCGCTTGTGAAGCAGGCTACACCATTACCAAATTCGCAAGAGTTCACTAAGTTCAGGGCGTCCGTAAAGTTAGCAACACGTAAGCAGGATAAAACTGGTCCAAAGATTTCTTCTAGGTAAATCTTCATGTCTGGAGTGACATTGTCAAACAATGTGCCGCCGATAAAGAACCCACTCTCATTGCCAGGAACCTGGAGGCCACGTCCATCAACAAGGAGTTTTGCACCAGAAGCTACGCCAGCCTCAATATAGCCAGTGATGCGCTCGAGAGCAGCTTTAGTAACGATTGGACCCATTTCAGCATCGAGTTCCATACCGTTTTTAACTTTCAGCGTCTTAGTGCGCTCGATCAGCTTTGGCATGATCTTCTCAGCCACATCACCAACCAATACCGCTACAGAAATCGCCATACAGCGCTCACCAGCAGAACCATAAGCGGCGCCAACTAGAGCATCAATTGCTTTGTCAATATCAGCATCAGGCATGATCACCATATGGTTCTTGGCTCCACCTAAAGCTTGGGAGCGCTTGCCAAAGTGAGAGCAACGCTCATAGATGTAATTGGCAATTGGAGTCGAGCCTACAAAACTCACCGCTTTAACATCTGGGTTCTCAATTAAGGCATCAACCGCTTCTTTGTCGCCTTGAACAACGTTGAATACGCCATCAGGCAGGCCGGCTTCCTTGAGGAGTTTGGCCATGAATAATGAAGCAGAAGGATCTGTAGGGCTAGGCTTGAGGATGAAGGTATTGCCGCATGCAATCGCAACAGGGAACATCCACATTGGTACCATGACTGGGAAGTTAAATGGCGTAATACCAGCGACTACGCCCAAAGGCTGACGCATAACCCAGTTATCAATACCGGTCGAAACTTGCTCAGTGTAGTCACCCTTGAGCAACTCAGGAATGCCGGTAGCAAATTCCACAATCTCTATGCCGCGTGTCACCTCGCCTTGAGCATCGGTAAATACCTTACCGTGTTCAGCCGTAATAATGGCAGCCAACTCATCGCGATGAGCGTTTAACAATTCAAGATACTTGAACATGATGCGTGCACGGCGCAATGGGGAAGTTTGACTCCACGACACAAAGGCAGCTTGGGCATTAGCCACCACTGCATCAACCTCTGGGCGGCTAGCAAGCGCTACACGGCGCGCTACAGTTCCTTTGGTAGGGTTATAAACATCAGCAAAGCGGCCATCTTTAGGGTTAACTACATTGCCGCCAACAAAGTGACCAATATCTTCTTTTGATTCAAAGGCTTGAGGTGCGTTCATAATCTCTTGTGGTGAGTATTTTCAGGGTTTTTGGTAAAAAAGCCGCATAGGGAATTAGCCTGCACGACTTCGCTGTCTCGTTTATTCTGCTTTTTAAGTATTCTATCGCTTTACAGTCATTTTCGTATTTTTGACCTACTTTTGGGCTTTTCAAGGCATTTTATGAGTCTTTTATTTTCAAGCTACACCCTCAATTCCCCAAAGGGGCCTCTAGAGCTGGCAAACCGCATTGTGGTTGCCCCTATGTGCCAGTATTCCGCCAATGACGGCGAGGCAACTGACTGGCACCTCATGCATTGGGGCAATTTACTCAATAGCGGTGCAGCGCTCTTCATTATCGAGGCTACTGGGGTGAGCCCGGAGGCTCGCATTACCCCCGCATGCCTTGGACTTTGGGATGATCGCACAGAAGCGGCTTTGAAAGACAAGTTGAGCCGTGCGCGTGAACTGGCTCCAGCGGTGCCTGTTTTCATTCAGCTAGCCCATGCAGGACGCAAAGCTTCTAGTGCGACCCCCTGGGATGGTGGGCAGCTGCTCTCTACTGATCAAGGGGGATGGGAAACGTTAGCGCCTTCCGCGATACCTCAGTTAGATGGAGAACGTTTACCTCATGAGCTCAATAAGGCTGAATTAAAAAAGCTGATTGATGATTTTGTGTCGTCTGCAAAGCGTGCTGCGCGCATTGGAATTGATGGCATCGAATTGCATGGAGCTCACGGCTACTTATTGCATCAATTTTTATCTCCTATTGCCAATCAACGCACTGATGAATACGGCGGCTCATTTGAAAACCGCATACGCTTTCCTTTGGAGTTATTCGCAGCAGTAAGGGCGGCATATCAGGGTGTGCTCGGTATTCGCATTTCAGCGAGTGACTGGATAGAGGGTGGTTGGACCCCTGAAGAGACAGCAAACTTCGCTAAACAACTGAAGCCTATGGGCTGTGATTTCGTTCACATATCTTCTGGAGGGATTTCACCAAAGCAAAAGATTGCAATTGGCCCAAACTATCAAGTGCCTTTTGCCAAGATCGTTAAAGAGCAATCAGGTTTACCAACCATGACGGTGGGCTTGATCACGGACCCCCAACAAGCTGAAGATATTTTGCAGGCGGGTGATGCTGATCTGATTGCTCTAGCAAGAGCATTTTTATATAAGCCTCGTTGGGGATGGGAAGCTGCCGCAGCTATGGGCGGTACTGTTACGGCAAATGAGCGCTATTGGCGTTGCTTGCCTCGTGAAGCACAAGCTGTCTTTGGCGATGTCAAAGTAGGGCAGCGATAACTATTCAAATTCGTTGGAGACATTAATGAAAAAAATTTCAGTGATTCGTATTGTGTTTGCCATTTTAGGCTTTGGCATTTCATGTTTTTCTTTGGCCCAATCCTTTCCGGATCGCCCAATTACTTTAGTTGTGCCCAATCCTCCTGGTGGGCTGGTTGATACTTCAGCACGTCTATTGAGCGAACCATTGACGCGCGTAATTGGCCAACCAGTGATTGTTGATAATAAGCCGGGGGCAAGTGGTAATACGGCCTATCAATATGTGGCGAAAGCTAAACCAGATGGCTATACCTTATTGATTTCCTACTCCGGATATCACGTTGGTAACCCTGCTTTATTCGATAAACTTCCCTGGGATCCAATTAAAGATTTCACTCCAATTGCCTTGCTAACGGTTTCTACCAATGTCATTGCAGTACACCCATCAGTGCCAGTAAATAATTTGAAAGAATTGATTGCTTACGCAAAAGCAAACCCAGGCAAATTAAATTACGCCTCACAAGGCAATGGCTCCGTGTCGCATATTGGTACTGAGATCTTTAAGCAAACTACCGGTGTAGATATGGTGCATGTTCCATACAAGGGATCTGGCCCAGCTATTCAGGATGTTTTAGCGGGGCAGGTACAAGTATTTATTAGTACACCCCCTTCAGTTATGCAGCACGTCCAGAGTGGAAAACTCAAGGGGCTTGCTGTCACCGGTAAAAATCGTCATCCTGGCATGCCAAACGTACCAACGACCGCTGAGGCTGGTTTACCGTCATTTCAATTGGAATCATGGGTTGCTCTCTATGCGCCTGCTGGAACACCTGCTTCTGTGGTTAGCAAGCTCACCAATTCTGTAAAGCAGAGCTTGGCTTTGCCTGAGATTAAAGAGCGTGCAGATGCTGCTGGCGTTGAGCTACGTTACTTGGGACCAAACCAAACTGATGCGTTAGTGAAGAAAGAGCTTCCTTTCTGGGCTAAGGCAATTAAAGCATCAAACATTACTCTAGATTAAGAATTTGGCTAAGCCTGGTCTCGTAAAGCGGGGTCAGGCAATGCTAATGTAAAAGCTCGGGCAGCACTGAGTAAGAAATGATCTTTACCTGGGCCTGCGATGAGTTGCACGCCTACTGGCAATCCATTGGGGCCACTGCTTACATTGATATTGATGCAGGGCAAACCAAGAAGCGTCCAAGCTCTAGAAAAAAGAGGATCTCCAGTACCATCTTTGATGTTGGGCGCCTCTCCATTTGCACTTGGGGCGATCAAGATATCAACTTCATTATTAAATAAGTCTTCCATAGCCGCCCTTGATCTATCGGCAAGGCTCAAATCTTTTGCATATTGCTCGTAGCTAATTTCAGCGCCTTCACTAAGTTGCTTCAGAAGTTGTGGGCTGAGTTTTTTTCCGTAATGCACCCGTTCAAAAGTAAGACTGCGTGACATTTCAGAGATCATGATGCGAGTTTGGGCTTGGGTGAGGCCATCACATGTCTTTGGTAACTTCTGATCAATTACCGTGCCTTTAGCAATCATCTCTGCAGCATGCCGAGCAACTGCAAGTGCTGTAGCAGTTTCCTTTTGTGCAAACGGCCAGCTAGATGTTTTGCAAATGGCGATGCGGGGTTTGTTATGCAAGACTTCAATTTTTGCTAGTCGATGATCGCCACACATAGCCGCTACACCGAGCCCCACATCTTCTACTGTTCTACCAAAGCAACCCATGGTATCGAGTGTTACAGAAAGACTTTTAATTCCTGCAATACTGACTTTGCCATAACTAGGTTTAAATCCCACTACACCACAAAATGACGCAGGGCGAATGATTGAACCAGCAGTTTGGCTGCCGGTTGCCAGCGGAATCATAAAATCGGCTACTGCAGCAGCAGAGCCGCTAGAAGAGCCGCCTGGGGTGTGCTTTGGGTTATGAGGATTCGTTGTTAATCCACTCTTGAAGGTTGCAAATTCTGTTGTAACAGTTTTGCCTAAAATAATGGCACCAGACTGTCGCATTAGGGCAACCGCCACAGCATCAGAGACTGGATAGTGGTTGGCGTAAATGGGTGAACCATAGGAGGTCGGCAAATCATAGGTGTCATAAAGATCTTTAACCCCAATTGGGAGACCATGTAATAAACCCTGAAAGGCGCCTTTATCAAGCTGTTTAGCGCGAGATAAGGCATTTTCCTTACCCAGGCTTGCCCAAGCCTTAACAACGCTCTCTTTTTGCCCTATGCGGTCTAGGCAGGATAGGAGTAAATCAGTTGCTTTAATTTCCCTCTTTGATAGGGCTTTGATGGCTTGGGTAGCACTGAGGCTTTCGAGATCATTCATGGAGTCATTCTACTGATGGTGGCGTATGATCGCAATTGATGGTTTTTGTCCCAGATTTCGATAGAAGAGAAGTTATATGAAGCAACATACAGTCCGTGAGGCCTGGCTAGAAGACGCTGTAAGACATCTTGAGCCGGTCTTTTCAAAAGCAGGTTATGCCATCCCTCCTGTCAGGGTCTCATGCGGATTTCCCGCCTCTAGTAGCCCTAGAACAACGCTAGGCCAATGCTGGCCACGTGAACGCTCAGGCGGTGGCGTTAATGAGATATTTATATCCCCTAAGTTGGATGAACCCGTTCAACTCTTAGATACCCTGGTTCATGAACTCTGCCATGCTGTGGATGACTGTTTTAGTGGCCACGGCGAAGACTTCAAGGGTATTGCTCAAACAGTGGGGCTAGAGGGTCCGGCCAGAATGGCTCACGCCACCGAGGAGCTCACTGTAAAGCTGATGATGATCAGCCAGGAGCTAGGCCCATATCCACACCAAGCGATTGTTTTCCCACCCCCAAGGCCCAGTAATGCCAGTCGAAGCAAGGCTAAATGCGGTCAATGTGGCTATGAGGTGACGCTACTCAAGAAGTGGGCCAGTTATGGGGCTCCTATCTGCCCCAAGGATAATATTCGGATGTTGGAGGCCGAGCCAGAGACAATCGAAAATACTTCTGATTACGATAGTGAATCAGTTGAAAAAGGTAGCAAGAAGGCGTCAGATGAAATCCGTCGCGCAATTAGCTAGTTATTTGTAAAATTAATCACCAAAAATCAAACGAGACAAATTATTTATGAACGCTAAGAAAATCTTTAAGAACCCTAAGATTGCTGTTATTCCTGGGGATGGTATCGGTAAAGAAGTCATGCCAGAGGGCGTACGCGCACTAGAAGCCGCTAATCGTAAATTTAATCTCGGTATGCAATTCGATCATTTTGATTTTGCAAGCTGTGACTACTACCTCAAGCATGGCAAGATGATGCCGGACGATTGGTTCGAGATTCTCATGCAATACGATGCGATCTTCTTTGGCGCAGTCGGCATGCCTGATATTCTTCCTGACCACGTTTCATTGTGGGGAAGCTTAATTCAATTCCGCCGCGGCTTTGATCAGTATGTCAATTTACGTCCAGTGCGTTTGTTGCCAGGCGTGCCTTGCCCACTAGCCAATCGCAAGCCTGGTGATATCGATTTCTTTGTAGTGCGTGAGAACACCGAAGGTGAGTACTCAAGTGTTGGCGGCAAGATGTTCCCGGATACGGATCGTGAGATCGTCATTCAAGAATCTGTTTTCACAAGACAGGGCGTTGATCGAATTTTACAATATGCATTCGACTTGGCACAAAGCCGCCCTAAGAAGCATTTAACTTCAGCAACTAAATCAAATGGCATTGCTATAACGATGCCTTATTGGGATGAGCGTGTTGAAGCGATGTCCAAGAAATTTGCTGATGTAAGAGCTGACAAATACCACATCGATATTTTGGCAGCACACTTCGTTATGAATCCGGATCGTTTTGACGTTGTAGTGGCCAGCAATTTATTTGGCGACATTCTTTCTGACTTGGGTCCTGCATGTACAGGCACCATTGCTGTAGCGCCGTCTGGTAGCATCAATCCAGAAGGTAAGTTCCCGTCCTTGTTTGAGCCTGTACATGGATCAGCGCCGGATATCTTTGGAAAAATGATTGCCAATCCTATTGGTCAGATCTGGAGTGGGGCAATGATGTTGGATCACCTTGGCTATCCTGAGGCTGGCAAAGCGATATTTACTGCTATTGAAAAGGTATTGGCATCTGGCCCAGGAAATGCACCGCTTACGCCTGATCTTGGCGGCACTGCGAAGACGGATGATTTGGGTAAAGCAATTGCTGCAGCTATCTAATTGCTAACCCAGCAATACACTAGCAGCATTTGAAGGACTCCAAACGGAGTCCTTTTTACTGGTCTTTGTAATTTCAGCCAAGATTTTTTCATGACTTTCTAGATCATCATCTGATGCAGCCAGTACCATGAGGTTGGTTGGTAAAGCTTTGGCATGACCAGTAGAGTCTGATCCTACCGTGTAATCAATTAGATCAATAGAGAGATCCTCTTGACCCCTGGTCATTGATACATAAACCTCAGCTAGCAACTGGGCGTCTAATAGTGCGCCGTGCAAAGTACGATGTTTGTTGCTGATTGCAAAACGTTCACATAGCGCATCCAAGGAATTACGTTTCCCAGGGAACATTTGACGTGCATCTAGGAGGGTATCGGTAATCTTTGCCGCAAGGTTACGAAATGGCGGGCGCTTCAGAAGGGCAAATTCATTATCCAAAAATCCCAAGTCGAAGGCTGCGTTATGAATTACGATTTCAGCGCCATCCACAAATTCAATTAACTGCTCAACAATATTTGCAAAAATCGGCTTGTCGGATAAAAACTCTCTCGATAGTCCATGCACTGCAAAGGCCCCTGCATCAATATCACGTTCCGGATTAATGTAGTAATGGAAAGTTCTATCGGTTAAGCGACGACCAACCATCTCAACGCAGCCAATTTCAATAATGCGGTCACCCGTTGCTGGATTTAACCCCGTTGTTTCAGTATCAAGAATAACTTGACGCATTAGGTACCCTCAAGAACAGAAGCAGGAATATCCATGGGTCCATTGCCTGCATATTTATCAAGATAAAGGTAGATTACTGGAGTAATGATCAGGGTCACAAATTGTGAAAAGATCAAGCCGCCTGCAACGCTAATGCCTAATGGTTGACGGAGCTCCGCTCCAGCACCAAGCCCGAATGCAATAGGAAGGGCTCCCATCAGGGCAGCAAACGTGGTCATCATAATTGGGCGGAACCGTAAAATGCATGCCTCACGAATAGCTTTTTCAGGTGACATGCCTTGATTGCGCTGAACGTCCAAAGCAAAGTCGATCATCAAAATTGCATTTTTCTTCACAATACCAATTAAGAGCAGAATTCCGATAGAGGCAATGATAGTCAACTCAAATCCAAAAATACGCAATGTAAGAATTGCTCCGATAGCAGCGGAGGGAAGGCCCGCCAAAATTGTCAGTGGATGTATGTAACTTTCATACAGCACACCTAGCAAAATATAAATGACGCCTAGAGCAGATAGGATTAAGATAATTTGACCTGATTGATTGCTCTTAAATACTGCAGCATCGCCACCATAGCTGGTAATAATGGAAGGTGGCAGGCTAATTTCTTTGGCGTAGTCTTCAATCTTTTTGGTGGCATCACCCAAAAATACGTCAGGCGCAAGATTGAATGAGAGCGTAACCGCAGGAATCTGACCTTGGTGATTCACGGCAGTGGGACCTACTGTTCTGACAAAAGTGGCAATGCTAGAGAGGGGTATCAGTTTATCGGTAGCACGCCCACGTACAAACACTTTATTTAAATCGGTCTCGTACTGTCGATCCTCTTCGGCGGTCTCCAGGATGGCGTAATAAGTATTGACC
>CAITHY010000134.1 GCA_903892315.1 uncultured beta proteobacterium
GCCAATTTGGCTCAAACGGCTCCCCGCTCATAGGACTCAACATGAAACCTGGCATTCACCCCGAATATCGCGAAATCGTCTTTGTAGACGTTTCTAATAACTTCAGCTTCAAGACTCGCTCCACTATGTCTACTAAAGAGACAATCAAGTGGGAAGATGGCAATGAATATCCATTGGCCAAGATCGAGACTTCATCTGAATCACACCCTTTCTACACTGGCACCCAGAAAATCATGGATACCGCTGGTCGTGTTGAGAAATTCCGTCAGAAATTCGGCACCAAAGCGGTTGCTAAAGCTTCCGGTGATGGCGCTGCTAAAACAGCTGAGAAAAAAGCTGCTGCTGCAGAAGCTAAAGCTGCTGAAAAGCCAGCTAAGAAGAAGGCTTAAACCACTTCTATTCGCAGGGTATGTTAAATACCTGCTCTGCGAGATAATCAAGGCAGCGTTTGCTGCCTTTTTTATTTTGAACTTTACACATGGTCAAACTTACTGCCGCCGCCACTAAATCGATTCCACGCATTATTATTTTTGCGCTGACCTTGGTTTATGGTTTTGCTGGCCTCTTCTTTCGGGACCCCTGGAAGAATGAAGATGCCATTGGCTTTGGTGGCATGTGGACACTCTTTCGTGGCAACTCTATTGACTGGATGGTTCCGCACCTAGCTGGGCGCGATGTCTCCCTTGGCGCACCTCTGCCATATTGGATGGGCGCCACGCTCATTGAATGGTTTGGTCCACTCATTGGCGCTGCCAATGCTGCACGTTTATATGCAGCCATCTGCTTCTTCTCTGCTGCGCTGGCAATTTGGTATGCCACCTATTTACTAGGTCGTCGTCGTGAAGTTCAGCCGATGGCATTGGCGGTTGGTGGTCAGCCAGATCTCAAGAGTTACGGCATGACCTTAGCCGATGGTGCACTGCTAATTTTCTTAGCGTGCGTGGGTCTTGCTCAACGCGCTCATGAAACAACGCCAATGATGGCCCAGCTTATGGGAATTAGCATCGTTCTTTACGGTACAGTACGCGGGTTAGATAAACCTTGGCAAGGCGGTTTGTGGACTGGCCTCGGTATTGCTATCGTCGCGCTCTCGAGCAATCTCACTCTCAGCTTAATCATTGTTACTTCCACCATCATTGCGGTTATAGCCAGCAATGCAAGGTTGCGCTTTCGCTGGACACTAACCAGCACTGTTTTAGGTTTAATCGGTTTTGCAATTTGGCCTCTGATTTGGTATCTAGCTGATCTTCCAGTGCAGTGGCGTCACATCGCTGAAGAAGGCTGGCGCAATGCACCGGAAATGCGTGCCGCCCCTTCAATCGAATCACTGAGCTTCTTGAGTGTGAACTTTTGGGCATATGCATGGCCAGTTTGGCCGCTCGCAATAGTTTCCCTTGCGCACTGGGGCCGCATTAAAGCGTCGGGTGCATGGCGCGCGCCGCATCTTTGCATTCCCCTAAGTTTATTCATTGGTAGCTTTATTTATGTTTTGTTCCGGCTCGAGGCTAACGAACATGACTTAATGATCTTAATTCCGAGTCTTTCGATCATTGCCGCCTTTAGCTTGCCCGTCCTCAAGCGGAGCGTGATTAGCTTTATTGATTGGTTTGCGATGTTTAGCTTTACCCTCATCGCACTGGCGATTTGGATTATTTGGCTCGCCAAAGTGACTGGCTATCCAGAATCTACAGCCGCCAATATTGCACGCCTACTTCCTGGATTTACAGGTCAGTTCAATGCCTTAGCATTTATCGTTGCCCTTGCTATTACAGGCCTATGGCTTGCCGTAGTTCGCTGGAGAACTTCTCGAGCCCCGAAAGAAATTTGGCGCTGCCTCATCATCTCAGCATCAGGCACGACTTTAATGTGGGTGCTATTGATGACTTTGTGGCTCCCTACTATTAACTACGCTAAAACCTATCGTCAAGTTTCTGCACGATTAGCACAAGTGATACCTGCTGGTGGTGGCTGCATAGACACAAGCAATCTAGGCCCTGCACAGCTAGCTTCTTTTGAGTACTTCTCTAAGCTCAATTTGCGAGATGACCCCAGTTGCTCATGGATGCTGACCCACAGCCAATCTGAAGCAAAAGCATACGCTGAGATCAATAATAAAAAGCTCATACTGCTTTGGGAAGATCGTCGTGCTGCTGACCGCGACGAACGACTGCGCCTCTACGAAGTTATCCCGGAGTAATTCGTGCTGCACTTTAAACTATCGCGCCTTCGCGAGGACATCCCCTCTTTATTAAAACTAGCTGGGCCCCTATTAGTTGGTCAGCTTGCTGTGATTGCGTTTGGCGTTCTGGATACAGCCATGACCGCGCGTTATTCGGCCGATGATTTAGCAGCGCTAGCAATGGCTTCAGCCATCTTCATTAGTATTTACGTAGGTCTTACGGGAGTGATCTCAGCGCTTGCGCCAATCGCAGGACAACTCTTTGGCGCCAAACGTTTTGGAGAGATCGGTGAAGAAGTACGACAAGCAACTTGGCTTGCCTTGGGTCTCACGATTATCGGCTGCTGTATTTTGGTCAACGCGGATCACCTGCTAGCCATATCGCAAGTGAACGATCTCATTGAAGGTAAGGCAAAGTTATATCTCAGCATCCTAGCAATCGGCTTACCAGCTAGCATGGGAATGCGCGTCTTAATGGCTCTACATAATGCGGTCTCACGCCCTACCGTCATCACGGTTGTGCAAATTATTGGCTTAGCACTCAAGCTACCCTTAAACCTACTCTTTATTTATGGGGGCTTAGGTATAGAGGCCATGGGTGGCCCAGGCTGTGCTGTAGCCACCGTCATCATTAACTGGTCTTGGCTACTCATGACTCTAGGTTTTGTTTTGTTTGACCACTTTTATAAGCCATTCAAAATCTTTACTCACTTTAGCATGCCTCATTGGCATCGTATCTGGACATTACTAAAGCTGGGCGCGCCCATTGGCTTTAGCCACTTGATTGAAGTGACCTCCTTCACTTTTATGTCCCTGTTTATTGCTCGCCTTGGAACCACAGCCTTAGCTGGCCATCAAATCGTAGCCAACATGGGAACCGTCATCTACATGGTGCCGCTATCTCTCTCAATTGCGACCATGACTTTGGTCTCTCAATCCATTGGTGCAAATAAGCCTGAACGTGCCGAAGAGATTGGTTGGTCATCGGTATTGTTTACCACTACGCTTTGCATCACTATTGGTATCGCAGTTTGGATTTTCAGAATACAGCTGCTCAACTTATATGATCCACCGGTCGAGGTGAAGGCGTTCTCTATTCCCCTCTTCTTATTTATTGCTTTCTACCAAGTGTTTGACGCCCTACAAATTACAGCGGCATTCATTCTACGAGCCTATCGCATTGCTTTTTTGCCGATGGTGATTTATGCCGGCTCACTATGGGGTGTAGGCCTGGGTGGTGGCTACCTTATGGGCTTTAACGTGCTGGGTAATACACCAGTATTCTTACAGGGTGCCAACGGCTTTTGGGCTGGCAACAGCTTAAGCCTAGGACTGGCAGCGTGCTTTTTGCTCTGTCTATTTAGAAGAACGGCGGAGCGCTATGAGAAGACGCATCCGCCGGTAGAGATCTAAAAAGAAGTAACCCTAGGACTTAACGATAGCCTGGGGCAGGCGTTGCGTAACTAGGGACTTGATTCCCCTTGGAGTACATGCACTGTTGGTAGGCAATGTTGTATTGAGTTTGCGCTTGATTTTGTTTTCCGGATGCATTCATAGCACCAATTGCAGACCCACCCAATAATCCTACTCCTGCACCAGTTCCAACGCCTGTATGACTGCCGCCACCAATGACAGCACCAGCAGCAGCACCAAGGGCTGTTGCCAGAGCTGCACTAGTCACACCTTCCTTAAGAGCAGCATCACTTGTATCCTTAACTGCATTTGCAGCAAATTGGCGACATACTTGATCCTCTTGTTGAAACACCTCAAAAGGCTTTCCTTGGCGCGGCATCACAGCAACAGTCGGACCAGTTGGCGTAGATACGCATGCGGTTAATGACGCAAGAACAGATACACTTAGAACTACGGCGCGAGCAAATCGTTTCATATCCAATCCTTTATTACACTAAATAATTATTCTGAAATTTTAGTACTGCGGGCCTCTAGGCTGCGCATTGCTAGTAGGAGGGGTTGCAGGCTGTGCCTGCCATCCAGATGGGCACTCCTGAGTATAAGGAAAATACTTCCCACTAACTTGGCAGTAGTACCAAACTGCAGGCTGTGGTTGAGCTGCCAATACCATTGGTTGTGGAGGGGGCATGTAAACGACTGGGGGTGCATATGCTACCGGAGGAGCATAGTAACCAGCGTAAGGGCCGTAATAAGCACCGCCGTATGCCCAATTACCACCCCATCCGGGCCCCCAGCCTCGTCCATAAGCCCCATATGCTGCTGGACGCCAACCACCGCCATAACCACCCCCTACTGATACATTCCAGCCAACATTACCCGCTTGGGCAATCACTGGTGAAGCGGCTAATAAAGCCACTAAGGCGACACCTAAGATACTGAATTTATTGATTTGTTTCATGGTCGACCCCCTATAAATTGGTCTTATATTTCTGTGTAGCTCTATTTTAGTTTTTACTGGTCTTACTATCAATAACGCCTTAAATACGGACAAGCTGACAAGAAAAAAGTTATTTATTGCAATTGCCTTGTTACTCCAATTTTGCACCTGATTGTCTTACTACCCTACCCCATTTATTAGCCTCGGAAGCAATCAACCTTGAGAGGTCTTTTGAACTACCTGGATCCGGGTCTAGGCCCCCATCTAAGAGCTTGGATTTAACCTCGGGATTGCTCAAAGTTTGGCGCACCATTTGATTTAAGCGCTTTTGGATATCAGGCGGCAAGTTTGCTGGTGCCATCAGAGAAAACCAAGATACCGCCTCAAAACCTGCTAAACCTTGTTCAGCTAGCGTCGGAATCTCCGGAGCGGCATGTGAGCGCTTTAGTGTGGTCACACCCAAAGCCTGGACCTCTCCTGCCTTAATTAAAACCAAGGAAGAAGAAAGATTATCAAAAAGCATAGAAATGCGACCACTGAGCAAGTCAGGCAAAGATTGTGCGCGCCCCTTGTAGGGAATATGACGAATTTGAACTCCGGTCATCTGCTTCAATAATTCACCCGACATGTGCAAAGAAGTGCCAACCCCTGAAGAACCAAAGGTGAGCTGATCTGGTTTTGCTTTTGCTAATTCAATAAGCTCATGAAGATTATTAACGCCTAGCTTTTTATTAACGATCAATACGTTTGGTGTGCTTGCCAAAAAACTAATGGGTGTGAAATCTTTCACAGGATCGTAGGAGATCTTGTCATACAGTGCGCCATTAATCGCATGAATACCTACCGTACCTATTAATAAGGTATAGCCATCAGGATCACTCTTAGCCACAAGGTCGGCTCCAATATTGCCGCCATAGCCAGGGCGATTCTCTACTAACACTGGCACACCTAAATTCTGCTGCCAACTTTCAGCCAAAACACGCGCCAATATATCCGGAGCGCCGCCTGGTGTGAATGTAACGATGATGCGAATGGGTTGTTTGGGCCAGCCAGCTTTATTCTGGGGTGTACCTTGCGCATGAACAGCAAAGCCAATACCCAACAACGCAAATGCAAGGAGAAAGCTCTTTAGAACTTGAGAAAATAGCATGCTTAAGAGTGAAGAACTAGACCAAGCGGTCTAGGTTACAAACCAAAGCGAGAGCGAAGCCACAACCAGCCCTCATACTTCACTGGATCGTCAGCACAGGGGCCGATACCGCATTCCAATAGTGTAGAGACAAGATTACCTAAAACCAAAAGAATGAAAGCAACAATCAATGTGTTAGCAAACCAGGAGCGAGAGCGAACTTCACGATTGGGCAGCATTAAGAGAATTGCCAGGCCCATTAATAGTCCTGTGTAACCAACATAAGCCCAAGTATAAAAATGCAACTCTAAAAATGTTTTTCCGAATCCTTTGTCACCTGGCAGAATATGCAAGAACACCTGACGTAGGGAAACCATCATTCCAACCAGGCCGCCAATGATGCCCCATCCGTAGTGAGATGAATAAGCGCCACAACGCATGTTGAGCACTAAAGCAAAGCCAATGATGACAAATCCAACGCGCTGCATTAAGCACAAAGGACAAGGTAGCTCACCAAAGTAGAGTTGATCTACAAATGCATAAGACAGCATGCCGACAACAGCTAGCAGCGCAAGCTGATTACCAAGCGCCGCTAAGGAAGGGAGAGAATGTTTGCTCACAATCAATTACAGACTGATGTTGAGATGGTCGGTTGCATGAAAACGGAACCATACCAGCAGAATGACAACGGTAATCGCCAAAACTGTCAAACCCGCAAGACGCTTCTCAAACCAGACTAAGACAAGTCCGAGAAAAGCTGTCAGAAAAGGTAGAAACATATACATACGGGAATTCTAGCGCAGGATACTTTGCTTGAGGTCAATTCCGTAAATTCAGGGCTCAGGGAAAGGTCTTTTGTTTAGAATGAACCTATGACTACCAGCTCCTCCCTGCCCCGCTTAGATCTACAGATAGATGGGAATGTGGCACAGGTGACCTTTAACAACCCCGCCGCACGTAATGCGCTTACCTGGTCGATGTATGAAGCGCTTCAAAGGATTTGCGACTCCTTAGCCAGGAATCCTGAAATTCGAGCGGTCATTTTTCGAGGGACAGAAGATAAAGCGTTTGTCTCTGGAAGCGATATTCAACAGTTTATTGACCTCAAAGAGAATGAGGCATATGAAGTTGCAGTGGATTCTATTTTCTCCTCGCTGCAACAACTACCCATGCCGACTATTGCCATGATTGAAGGTCTGGCTGTAGGCAGCGGTTTATTGATGGCAACTTTCTGCGACTTTCGTATCTCAACGCCGGATGCACGTTTTGGCATACCGGTAGCAAAGACTTTGGGAAATTGTTTATCACCCAGTAATTTATCTTGGCTCGCAGCACATCTTGGTGTTCCGACAGTCAAAAGGATGCTGCTAACTGCAGAACTCATTAAGGCACCTGAATTATTGGCATCAGGCTACTTGTATCAAACGGCAGAATCTTCCGAGATCGTTTCCGCAACAAATGCACTAGCGCAAAAGCTAGCTGTATTAGCGCCAATCACACAAAAAGCCAGCAAGATGACTTTGGCACGCTTGCTCCAAAGCAATCTTCCAGACTGCACCGAGCTCATGCGAGAAACCTACAACAGTAAAGACTTTAGAGAGGGTGTAAACGCCTTCTTGGCAGGCCGTCAACCCCGGTGGATTGGAAAATAAGTAAGGCTGCTGGGCTAGTCCTTAGAGTTTAAAAACTCCACCACGATTTTCAAAAATTGATCGGGCACTTCAACGTGAGGTACGTGCCCCACATTCTCAATCGGAACTAGTTTTGCATTCGGAATCGCTGCTTGTGCTTTCTTACCTAACTCCGGAAAGTTACCCAATGCCTTCACTGCCTCTGGTGGAGCAAAGCGTCGACCAAATACCGTTCGGTCTTTTTGACCAATCACCAATAGTACTGGCATCTTCAATTGCGACAAATCATTGACGACTGGTTTTTCAGCAATCATTTGGTAAGTCAGCACCGAAGTCTGGGCATAGGCAGAATAGTCCGGACCTTTCTGAACCCGCACATAGACCTCTACAAACTTTTCATAGCTAGGTTGCCAGTTTGGAAAATAACTCTGCAGAAAGCGGCGATAGCTCGCTTCTGTTTGGGCCATTTCTAGCTTGAGCAATTCATCATTCTGCTGTGGAGGAATATCCTTAGAGTAATCCTCGAGTCCCAGAGGATTTTCTAGCACAAGCTTCTGGACAGTTTGCGGATACAGGCGGGAAAAACGAATACCCACCATACCACCCATCGAATTGGCAATCACGGAGACCCGCTGAATGTTGAGAGATTTCAACAAAGCTTGCGTATTGGCAGCCAGATCATCAAAGTGATATGCCACGTCTGGCTTGGAAGACTTGCCAAAGCCAATCTGATCCGGGGCGATCACGCGATAGCCAGCCTTCGAAAGTCCTGCAATAGTAAATGCCCAGTAATCGCTAGAGAAATTCTTGCCATGAAATAACACCACAACCCCCTTTTGCTTACCCAGGGCGGCAACATCCATATATATCATGCTGGCTGGCTGCCCTTGCAAGGCGGTTTTAAATTCTTTGAGCGGGTATGGATAAGGCCATTGACTTAAGCGCAAATCTAAAGGGGCGGCATCAGCATAAAGACTTGCAGGCGGAGATGAAGAGGCTTTCTCAGAACTAGCGCAAGAAACCAAGAAGATTGGCGCGCTTACCACCAAAACTACTTGCAATATCTTCTTCAGAAAACTTGTCATGCATCCGGCCTTCAGTTGTATTTAAAGAATTTTTGTTTTTAAGCTTGGTAAGCCGGCAACACTACCCTCGAGTACATCCCCTTTTTTCACTGGCCCGACTCCTGCCGGAGTACCAGAGTAAATTAAGTCGCCTGGCTCCAAGGTAAATAAGGTAGATAAATAAGCAATCGTGTCGGGAACATTCCAAATCAACTGATTGAGATCACCTTCTTGACGAACTTCACCATTGACCAAAAGCTTTACAGCGCCATTGGCAGGATGACCACATTGACTCACTGGCGTAATCTCACCACAAGGAGCCGATTGATCAAATGCTTTACCAGTATCCCAAGGGCGCCCCATCTTCTTGGCTTCACCCTGAAGATCGCGTCGAGTCATATCCAAGCCCACTCCATAACCATACACATGCTCTAGGGCTTTATCTGCAGCAATATTGGCACCACCTTTACCAATAGCAACTACCATTTCAATTTCATGATGAACATCCTTAGATAAACCTGGATACACCATGCCTTTACCATCGGTCACAATCGAATTGGCAGGCTTCATAAAGAAGAATGGCGGCTCACGATCAGGATCATGACCCATCTCACGTGCATGATCAGCGTAGTTTCTACCAACGCAGTAAATACGATTTACGGCAAAGCGACGAGTGTCACCTGTTACAGGCAATGAAATCACTGCTGGTGGATCAATCACAAATGCTGAAGACATAAAAACCTTTCTAGAAATTTTAATGAATGAGGGGTTTATTTCTGATGATTTGAAGTATGACGCAATTTCAACCAGAGGATGCTAAGCGCCAAGGCAAAGGTTAGGGCATTGGCCAAAATCAGGGGCCACTTTTCAATAATGAGGCCATACACCAGCCACAAACCCACTCCCGCAGTAAATAAGGAATACATCCCCAAGGAAATACCTGAAAGGTCTCTGCTACGCCAGGACTGAATTGCCTGGGGTAAAAAGGCAATAGTCGTCAAGAATGCAGCGCAATATCCGATAATCTCTATTTGATGGGGCTCTAGGTACATTGCTTCATTGTAATAAGGGAAATTTGCAGTTCATTGACGCAGCGCATGAATTTTGAATCTGTAGATAATAGAAAATCGTCATTCAACCCACTATTAAAAATACAACATGAGACAACGTCTAATTCGAGGTCTTGGCCTACTGCTTTGCAGCAGCCTGATCACTGCTCCACTGCTGGCGCAAACTAATAACCCTGCAATTAAGAACTATCCCGACAAGCCTATTAAGCTCATCATTCCGTACCCGCCAGGGGGTGCCACTGATGTTATTGGGCGCATCATGGCACAAGAACTCTCCAAGTCTCTAAACCAGCAAGTTATTCCTGACAATCGTGCAGGTGATAGTGGCAATATTGGCGCCGACATGGTTGCCAAGTCCCCTGCGGATGGCTATACATTACTAATGGGAGCCCTAACATCCCATTCTATCAATGCAAATCTCGATAAAGATAGGATTAGATACAACCTTGAAAAAGATTTCACACCAGTTGATGTGGTGGGCGTGGTACCCCTGGTGTTTGTAGTGAATCCTTCAGTCCCCGTCAAGAATATGAAAGAATTTATTGCCTATGCAAAAGCTAATCCAGGCAAACTCACATTCGCCTCCTCTGGAGCTGGAGCCCCGCAACGTCTTGCAATGGAGATGCTTCGCTATCAATTAGGCTTAGATCTCTTGCATGTGCCTTATAAAGGTAGCGGTCCCGCTATGACCGATTTAGTGGGCGGACAAGTGCTGACGATGTCTGAGACAGTTCCTGCCGCTCTGCAATTTATTCAAGCAGGTCAGTTAAGGCCTTTGGCTGTGACAACTGCAAAGCGTATTAGTCAATTACCGGATGTACCAACCGTGACTGAAGCTACTGGACTCCCTAACTTTGATGTAGTCAGCATGTTTGGTATTTTGGCTCCAGCAGGAACGCCTAAGCCGATCATCGATAAACTCAGCGCAAATATTAAAGTTATTTTGCAGCGCCCTGAAGTGCAAGAACGTATGTTGGCAGCAGGTGTCTATGCGAACTATCTCTCGCCTGCAGATTCGAGCAAACGCATTTCAAGGGAAATGACTATGTGGAGCAAGGTCATTAAAGACGCGAACATCAAAGCAGATTGAGCATCCACCACTCCCAAATAGGATCAGGGGTTTCTTTGAGACCCCTGGTTGCTTAATCAGCTTACCTCAATCATTTCGGATTCTTTCCTAGCGGTGACCTGATGCATTTTGGGATGCAATAAAAATGCTGCAACTGCAGCAAAAATTCTCAAGCACGGGTCAAAATGAACTTGAATCTCCCTGACTCACAAAGCTCGGTTTTTAAACCTTGAAATCATATAAACTCATCTCACTAATATTTAGCAATTACTAAAACTATGCAAAATTCTGCATTACTCCAATTCTGCTATTACCTGGAGAGAACTCCTCTCAATGCAGCAATACAAAATAATTTCTGGGTGGTGCCCTTTTTGCAGAGCATTCACATTCTAGCTATAGCGTCCGTTCTGATAGGCATCCTTCTGATCAATCTAAGAATCTTAGGTGTTCATGGGCAAAGTGAACCCATTGCAATCGTAATTACTCGATATCAACCATTAATCTGGCTTGCACTTCCAGTACTACTGATTACCGGCTGCATCATGATCGTAGGGGAACCCGCAAGATCTTTAACCAATCCAGCCTTTCAACTAAAAATGCTGATGTTGCTTGCGGTGATCTTCATCACCCTACTCTTTCAGAAAAAGTGGCATAACAATCACTCCTTCGCTCCAACAAATACTGCAAACCGATTGCTAGCAATTTTGTCGCTAGTTTTGTGGGTTGGTATTGTTGCTGCTGGCCGCTGGATTGCCTACGCTTAATCAAAAATTCATAATAATTTATTACAAAGATATGAACGACATTCTGATTTTCATTTACAGCAATCCTCTAGCGCAAACGATTCGCGAAAATGAATTTTTGTTTCC
>CAITHY010000135.1 GCA_903892315.1 uncultured beta proteobacterium
CGCCAGGCGATGCGACTGTTGCGCAAATGAACGCCATTGCTGATTTGTCTGATCAATACAGCTTTGGTGAGCTCCGTGTTACTCATGAGCAAAACTTGGTACTAGCTGACGTTGAGCAATCTAAGCTATTAGAGCTCTGGCAGGCCGCCAAGCAACAACATGTCGCCCTGCCGAACATTGGCTTGCTCACAGACATCATTGCTTGCCCTGGTGGGGACTTCTGCTCTTTAGCGAATGCTAAATCTTTACCGATCGCCAAAGCGATTCAGGAACGCTTTGATAACCTGGATTACTTATTTGATCTAGGTGATATCAGTTTAAATATTTCCGGCTGCATTAACTCTTGTGGTCACCATCACGTTGGCAATATTGGTGTACTCGGTGTCGATAAAGATGGTGAAGAGTGGTATCAAATTACCCTGGGTGGCGAGCAAGGCAATGATGCCACCATTGGCAAAGTCATTGGGCCTTCTTTCTATGCCGATGAGATTCCGGATGTGATCACCAACGTGATTAATACTTATGTTCAAGAACGTAATGACGATGAGTCCTTTATTCAGACTTATCGCCGCTTGGGTGTCACCCCCTTTAAAGAGGCGGCCTACAAAAATAAAAACAACGCTGAAAAATCACTTGGGACGGCATCATGAGCGCACAACAGCCCATCTTGCACTTTCCTTTAGGTGGCAAGATCTGTCTTGCTCCCAACGAATGGCAGCTCTGGAGTGGCCAAGATGAAGGTGCAAATTCTACGCTCCCTGATCTAGAGCCTGGCTCACATAAGGTCTTAGTGCCATTTAGCTGGTGGCGCAGTCATTTTCATGCGCATCATCAAAATACCGATGTTCTAGCTAAAGCAAAAAATGGGCAGATTGGCGTTTGGTTTGCTGCCGATGAGGATGTTCTAAAACATGCTGAGCTGATTGAAGAAGGTAAAGAGTATTGGCCTTTAGTGGCAGCACACTTTCCCATTTTTAGAGATGGCAGAAGCTTTAGCACTGCCGCCATCTTGCGTGATCGCCTGAGCTGGAATAAAGAGATCCGCATGATTGGTGATGTATTAATTGATCAACTATTGCAAGGTGCCCGGGTGGGCTTTGATAGCTTTGAGTTACGCCAAGATCAAGATTTGGCGGTAGCGCAAAAGCAATTCGATCTTTTTAGTGTGACTACACAAAACAGTTGGCGTGATAAGCGTACTGTAATGAGCGCACTGTAATCAGCACACTGTAATGAACGCCTAATCATTGATCATGAAAATTCCCTCAACTCTTGGTAAAGTCTATTTGGTGGGCGCTGGTCCTGGCGCTGCTGATCTGATTACCGTGCGTGGCGCTAAGCTACTTAAGCAAGCAGACATTGTGTTTCATGATGCTTTGGTAGAACCCGAGATGCTAGAACTTTGCCAGCAGGCAGTGAAGATCCCCGTTGGTAAGCGCTGCGGCAAGCTCTCTTCTGCCCAGCACTTCATTAATAAACGTTTAGTCGATGCGGCCCAGCAGTACCAAACCATCGTACGCCTTAAGGGTGGTGACCCCATGCTCTTTGGCAGAGCCGATGAAGAAATCCAAGCTCTTAAAGACGCCGGTATTGCAGTAGAAGTGGTCCCGGGCATTACTGCAGCATTAGCAGGTGCAGCGAGTACTCAGCAATCCCTCACCTTAAGAGGCGTTTCTCGTAGTGTTGCCTTTATCACTTTGGCACAAGCTACGGAAAACGGAAGCGCAGAGCATACCCAACCCATTAGTAATCCTACTGCAGATACCTTGGTGTATTACATGGGTCGTAAAGATGCCGCCAAGATTGCGCAGCAACTCATTACACAAAGTCCCAATCAAAGCGCAAATACACCAGTACAAATCTTAGAAGCAGTCAGCACTGCGCGTGAGCGTCAGTGGTCTAGCACCTTAGGTGAGCTCGCTCTTGGCAAAGCAGATCAATGGTTTGATAGCAGCTCGCCGGCACTGATCATGATTGGCGAAGCCTTAAGAACATCGCAGAGTAAATTAAAGAGCTCTAGCCCCGAAATCCACAATAGCCTGCAAGACGGCCAAATCCTCGCCAACAGCAGGCGTCGCGCTTAAGGTCAGTGCAGGGAACTTTGCCCTGCAAGCCTCTAGCAAAATTGGAAAGTCATTGCGCAGATGACCGCCCTGCCCAAAAAAGACCGGCACTATCGTAATCTGAGTAGCGCCCCCAGTGTGTAAGTTGGCTACTGCTTCTTCCAGTGAGGGCTGCATCATCTCTAAAAAGGCAAGCTCTACTGGGGTGCTAGCGTACTGTTGGCGCCATAAATCAGCCAGTCGGTCAAAGGGCTCGCGCCACCGGCTATCTCTAGCACCATGCCCAAATAAGATAATTGCCTTCATTTTTTTAAATTCCTTTGAATGCCTTAATAATTCGTTAATATTAATAGCATTTATCCCTTCACCCCTTTTACAAGTTCATCCATGGAAAATCTGAGTCAACTCACTGGTCAAACCTGGGTTATTGCCCTGATGGGCATCCTGCTCTTTGGCGGCGTTCTCTCGGCCGTTCACCATGCTGAAGTGGTTGCCCACAAAACTGGTGAACCGTATGGCACTCTCGTGTTAGCCATGTGTATCACCATCATTGAAGTGTCCTTGATTATCTCGTTAATGCTAACAGGCCATGAAGGCTCTGAAGTGATCGCAAGGGATGCTGTATTTGCTACAGTGATGATTGTCATTAATGGCGTGATTGGTTTGTGTATCTTTATTGGTGGTCTGAAGCATCATGAAATGAGTTTTCGCAATGAAGGAACTAACTCAGCCTTAGCAGTATTAACAGCGCTTGCCACCTTCATCTTAGTCATGCCCAATATGACAGTCAGCACCCCTGGTCCTGACTTTACCAAAAGCCAACTAGCCTTTGCTGGTACCAGTGCTTTTGCCTTGTATATGGCCTTTCTGTTTTTTCAAACGATTAGCCACCGGGATTACTATCTGCCTAAAGCAAAAGATAAGAAAGTCGACAGTAACTTTCATGCGCAAAAGCCAAGTAATCTTAAAACTGCCGTCAGCGTGGGCTTACTCTTACTCTCATTGATTGTGGTGGTCGCGATGGCAGAACTACTCAGCCCCGCAATTGAGTCAGGCGTTGCCGCCTTAGGGGCTCCAAAAACCATTGTGGGTATTGCCATTGCCATGCTCGTCCTGCTACCTGAAGGCTACGCCGCAGTGCGCGCCGCCAGAGCCAATCGCCTGCAAAGCAGTTTGAACCTCGCGCTTGGATCAGCACTAGCCAGTATTGGCCTATCCATTCCAGTGATTGCGGCCATTGCGATTTTGTTTCATCTGCCACTGACCCTAGGTATCAGTGTGCTCAATACGACGCTCATGTTTCTCACTTTTTTCATTGGGGCATTAACGCTGGCAATTGGTAGAACCACTTTGCTCCAGGGTGTGGTGCACTTGATTATTTTCTTTGAGTATCTCTTTTTAAGCCTAGTTCCCTAATTAGTCAGAGTGACTAACAGCAGTAAAAAAAACTCGCAACACCTTCCCTACCCCCTGCGCAGCCAAAAACGCAGGGGGATGGCTACTACAGCTACTACTACAACTTCTTTAATTGTTAAAGAGCGCAACTGCCCACAGGGGTGAGTCGTTGTTGATATCGTGCTAGCAAATCATCCGCACCAAAAAATGCTAAGTGCTTGATCTATAAGATCAATGGCGCATTTCGTTTTTTCAATTTTCCCCTTTTTTCGCCATCACACTTAAACCTGGTGGCACGCTATTTAAAAACACATTGCTTTTTCGAAAACGCAAGAGGCGCTCTAAGACACCATAGGTGTAATTGCGCTCTTTTAACAGTAATTGCTCGCCATGCTCAAGTTTGCGCATCTCGGTTTTTTGCAAAAAGAACCAAGACTCCATCCACACCCGAATCGTGGGCTTAAA